>NZ_LZHB01000016.1:0-46121 GCF_001690345.1 Gilliamella sp. Gris3-2 | reverse complement strand
TCTAAATTATCTAAATTATCTAAATTATCTAAATTATCTAAATTATCTAAATTATCTAAATTATCTAAATTATTACCGAAATTTCTCACAAAATTATTGCTAAAAATCCCATTGGCATTGTTGTTATTGCTGTGTTCATTAAAATCACAGGCATTATCGACCACGACAGCAGATAGCATTCAAGGTAGAGCATCCTATTTAGCCTTTGATGACCTCGTCATTAAAGTGACAGCAACAGATGACTTATTAGGTATTAATTTATCAAATAGTCGAAAATTCACACCACAAAGCCGCCTTTCATTATCGACAATCCAGATTAAGTTACCCGAGGTAAACCAAAGTTTTGCTGATATTAACATGACGACAGCGACATTATTTAGTTCATTGAATCTGAAGGAGTTAGTGGCACAAAGGAATAGGAGGGCGATGTTGATGAACAAGTGAGTGCCCCATTTTGGCGCAATAAATTAGCAGTAAACACATATTTTGGTGATGTTGTCAGCAATAAACACTATGCCAATCTATCAGTTGTTTGCGTTGTTCTTCAACCTTTAGCCTTCAATGCTTAGGGTGTCGGATAAGTTTAAATAATTTATTTAACAAATTATATGTTTGTTGGCGTGGGAATTTATTAGTAATGCTAGAAACTTATAAAAATAAAATATTATTTGATAAAGGAAATAAAATGAAGTATCCAAACCATTTAACTGCTGAACGTATTTTATTTTGCAATATATGTTTGCTTTTTTTTATTTTATGTAGTGCCTTTTATAGTAGTTATTCATTTGGGGTTAATCGTAGTGATGCAATAATACTTTCATCTAGCCCATTACCACCATTACCAGAACCGCCGCCGCCGCCACCGCCGCCGCCGCCGCCACCGCCGCCGCCACCGCCGCCACCGCCGCCGCCGCCGCCGCCGCCGCCGCCACCACCACCACCGCTTAAGCCGTTTCCGCTTTTTGCAAGGCCGAACACGGACTGGGGCGATGGTAAATATGCTGGTGCTCCTGAGTGGGATCCAGATAAGGGATACAAAGTTTTAGCCAATGATGAAGGAGCTTACAAAAATAATTTTCCAACAACGGGAGCAGATGGTTTATACTTTGATATTTTAAATACATCCGTTCAAGATTTAAGCCAATTAACTTGGTCCCCTGTTGAGTATGATGGAATAAAAGTAACGGCGCACTGGACAAGGCCAGATCCGCGTGATTATTGGATTAAAGATAAAGGGCAATTTGTATTAAGAGTATGGTTAAATGGTCCTAGAGCGAGAGACTATTATAATCCTGAAAAAATTCACAAGCCAAATTTACCTCATACCTTCGTACTAGAAGGCAAGGATGCTAGTGGGCGAGTAATGGTGAAATATGGATTTGAATTGAGGATGTGGTTTGTCCATCGGGGGGGGGCAATGGAAAGACGTTCGAATCATGAGCATTGGTGTGATCGTTTGGGTTATCATCGAATGCCACTGATAAGAGATTTAAGCAATGCACTAAACTGGGGGGCTCCTGACGCCGCCAAACCTTACTCACCATGGCCTCATAATTACCAGCGTCGAATAGGTGGGGGATTTTTCTCGGAGTGGGGCTATCTGGCGAAGTACGCTGATGCGGGTTTCAGTGATGGAGGCACCTACATGCGGTACTACTGGTCAGGTGACTGCGAGCGGTGGTCGTCGAAGGGCACTTGCTCCATCGGATATTACCATTACGTCGTTATAAGCGCGCGCAACGGCTACTACACCTACACCTATGACGACTCGAACAGCAAATTTCTGGGCTTTTGTGTCACACCTTAACTTTTAGTTCTTAGTTCTTAATCCTTAGAGCGCGGAAGGTGGTTATGGCGCTTGATAGGACAATATAAAAAAGAATAAAGCCCCTGCGTAAGTGTGGGGGCATCCCTTAGAGTTGCGCAGTTGTGGCAAAGCCACAATTGCGCCGCCACCGTCCCCGACGCAGAAAGCTTGCGCTTTTGTTATTAATTAGTTCTGATTAACAGTCTGTTATAAATAGCTATTATCAAATAACAAAAGCGCCTTTCTTAAAAAGCCAAATTCAACGTAATAAACAACTAGCCTATAAGTATATGATTTTATTTAAAGATAAAAAATTCAATAAAATCAATAGTCTACCTGAGCGATTTTAGAGCAATAAAATCTCACAATATTGTAAAGTCAATATTTTACTTTTTCATAGCGATAGCATGCACGATAATTAAGTAAAGCTAGTACACCAGACAGTGCGAGTTGGGAAATTTTTGCTTTGGATGTTATCGCTAATGTCAATTATTTTCGCAAAAGGTTAAATGTTCTAAGCCTAATACTATATTTTAATTAATAAATTATCCAAAAAACTAGCCAAAATTTTCACAAAAGATTATACTTTTACAGCTGATAGAAAATCAGCTTATTTAATAAGTTAATAAAAATGAAATGGAACATTCATTAATAGGTGAAATGTAATGGATTATTGTCGTAGGTGCAAGAATAGGCAGGCCTATATCTTAAATTCTCTTAAATCTTCAAATTATCAAAAACTCTTACAAATTGATATTTCTTTAGTGAAATTAGCGGATTTATTTATACCGCAACTAAAATTCATCTTTACATTCTCAAGCGTATGGTTCTTGACTCCGTTGTTGTTATTATCGTATTCATCGAACTCTCAAGCACTAACGGCTCATACAAGCGGTGTTATACAGGGTAGTGCGCCTTATTTAACATTTGACGAAGGTCGGACTAAGGCTATAACAACTGATGAGCTATTGGCTATCACATTATCCGATGGTAGTAAAATCACACCTAGAATTAATAGTTCCTCGTCTACAAAGCCAATTGAGTTACCCATAGATGGCCAAAGTTTTGCTGATATTAATATGCTGGTGCCAGCATCTACCAATTCAGTAAGTATAAACAGCTTAGTGACACGTTATCATTATTGGGGGGATGATGATGGTGATGGAGAAGGTAGCGGTGGAGTTAAAATAACAGGAAGTATAACGCTCAGGATAACCGATAGTGATGGTCAAGCAGTTAATCGTAATGATGTTTTAGATATTTGCAAGTCACCTTATAAAGTGGAATTAAGTAGTACAGACGGTAATATAAGCACTTATTACGGCATACCAAACACCAACTCCTTTAAAGGTCGTAAAGTAGCATATTATATCAAACCGAAGGCATCGCCAACCGTTTGTTTTGTAAGACCGAATTTGTTTTGGGGGGACAGATTAAGTGCTGGTCCAGCCGACATATGGAACGACAAAAAAGGATTTTTAGTTCAATCAAGCCATCCAGACTCATACAGTCAAAATTTCCCGACAACGGGAGCTGATAATTTATATTTTGATTTCATCATAGGTGGAGTTGACGTTGGTCAGTTGACTTGGAAAGCGGTTACTTTGGGGGGAATAACTGCTACGGTAACAAATGTTGTAGCTAGTGATGGATGGATTCCTAATGCCGATAGAAGGAAAGTCGTAGCACGCGTTAAATTAACAGGGCCTGCAGCAAGCAGTAATCAAAAACAGTCAGATACTCCCAGTATAATTTCCAGGCCAAGTTTACCACAGACATTTGAATTAGTGGGTAAGGATAGTCGTGGTAATGTATTAAAATATGGATTTCAATTAAAGAAATGGTTCGTTAGTCGAAATAAAAAAGATATAGTTTCTAATCAAGAATCTTGGTGTAATAGTATAGGTTATCGTCTTCCACAGACAAGTGATTTGACTAATGAAGGTGAATCTGGACGTGGAGCAAAACCGTCTTCAAGTTATAAACATTATCAACGCCGAATAGGAGCTGGATTTCTTACAGAGTGGGGGCCTTTGTATAATTATACTGATGTGGGCTTTGGCTCCTCTTTTTGGTCAAGTGACAGGAAAAAAGATCTCCATGATAATATAATTTATTGGCACGAGATAAGCCCAACAGGTCGTTCTGTCTGGAAGAGCAGTGTTGACAGTACTGCGGCTGTTTGTGTTTTTAATGCTTTGTAAGGTGTAGATGGTAGATAGAAGTTATGGTGTTAATAAAAGACAAAACCAACGTAAAGATAAGTTCAAATAGGTAAAGTTTGCTGTGGGTACTTTAATGATTGAAAGCAAAAAAAGCGATTCGACTAGCAATACTGAAGGCTTACGCTTTTGCATAAAGTGCAAAAGCATTTTTTTAATTCACCACAATAAAAAAATCAACCAATAGTTATTTGATTTACTTTAAAATTTAATAAAATCAGCATTCTACTTGAGCTATTTATATAAAAAATTCCACTGCTTTAGGTAAAAATTGCTCAGAAAATATATTGATATTATTTTTGTTTTGATATCTTTCTAATAAAAGACTTATGTAAAAAAACAGCAACCAAGCAAATAGCTGCTGTTTTTTATTGCGTTTGTTTTTTTCGGTTATTTAATCGCTTTAGCCACAATTTGTTGCGCCTCTTGCTGTAGCGTATTTAAATGTTCGTTGCTTATAAAGCTTTCTGCATAAATTTTGTAAGCATCTTCTGTTCCTGATGGGCGAGCGGCAAACCAGCCGTTTTTGGTTATCACTTTAAGCCCACCAATTGCAGCATTGTTAGCTGGTGCAGTGGTTAAACATTGAGTGATTTTTTCACCTGCTAAGTTGTCGGTGGTTAGTTGGCTGGCATCAAGTTTGGCTAGTTTTTGTTTTTCACTAAACGAGGCTGGCGCTTGGATTCGTCCATAATAAGAAACACCAAATTTATCTTCAAGTTCTTGGTACTGTTCTTGTGGATTTTTGTCTAGTTTAGCCGTCATTTCGGCAGCAAGCAGACATAAAATAATGCCATCTTTGTCGGTAGACCATACTTTACCATTCGTTCTTAAAAACGATGCGCCTGCGCTTTCTTCGCCAGCAAATCCAAGTTTACCATTGTAAAGCCCATCTGCATACCATTTAAAACCAACTGGGTATTCTAAGTACTGTTTGTTTAAGCTATTAGCAACTCGGTCGATCATTGAGCTTGTGACTAGTGTTTTACCAATAGCAATATCTTTGTGCCATTGTGGACGGTTTTGGAACAAGTAATTAACACAGGTTGAAAGGTAGGCATTTGGGTTCATTAGCCCTTTTGGTGTCACAATGCCATGACGATCAAAGTCGGTATCATTACCAAAGGCTAAATCAAATTGGTCTTTTAATTTTAATAACCCAGCCATAGCCCAACGGCTTGAGCAGTCCATACGAATAACTTCGTCATGATCTAGATGCATAAAGCTGAAAGTTGGATCGACTTTGTTATTAACAATATTAAGGTTGATGCCATACTTTTCGGCAATGCGTGGCCAATAGGTGATACCAGCACCACCCAATGGGTCAACACCGATTTTGAGCGATGATGATTTGATAAGAGAGAGATCTAAGATGTTTTCAAGATCGTTGATATAGTCGGTTTCGTATTCTTTGGTGTGGATGTAATTTGAATTTAGAGCCTTGTCTAAGGTGACACGTTTTACACCATTGAGTTTGTTTTTCAGTAATTCGTTGGCGCGGTTTTCAATTTGTTTGGTGATGTCAGTATCCGCAGGTCCGCCATTGGTTGGGTTGTATTTTATTCCGCCATCTTCTGGTGGATTATGCGATGGAGTGATAACAATGCCGTCTGATAGCTGTGATTGTTTGTTTTGATTGTAAGTTAAAATGGCATGCGAAATGACTGGCGTTGGCGTATAACCCCAATCACGAGCCATAACCACCGTTTGCTCGTTGGCGACAAAAACTTCAAGCACTGATTTTAAGGCAAGTTCTGATAAAGCATGGGTGTCTTGACCAATAAAGCAAGGGCCTGTAATGTTGTTCGCTTTGCGGTATTCGGCAATTGCTTGAGCAACGGCTAATATATGTGCTTCATTAAATGTGCCTTTGTTTGAGCTTCCGCGATGACCTGATGTACCAAAAATGACTAATTGGCTAGCATTATCCGTATCAGGTTGGATTTGGTAATAGTTATTGCGTAATGTTTCAACGTTGATAAGATCTGATGGTTGAGCTAACATTCCTGCGCGGCTTTGCTTGGCCATTTTTTACTCCTCTTTCATAAAAAATACTTTATATGACTAAAAACGCGAATCTGTTGAGTTTATATCACGTTTTTAGCTTTTTTATTTTTATTTAACCTATTAAGGTAAAAATGCGTTGGTGACTTGGTTTATCATGGTTTCAGATATGCCCATGTCACTCATTATTGATTCAATAATATATAATTTTCTGGCAGTATTAGTGTTGCTGATAACCCAATAAGGTGTACCAATGATTTCGCGGGGTTTTGTGTTTTTGCCTGATGTTTCTAGTAATTGTTTATCTTTGGCTAAATATTTTCGCTTGCTTCCATGTAAGGATGTTGCAGCTATGGCAAATAGTGCTGGATTATAGTTATACAACGCACTAAGCAGTAATATAAAGCGACTAATAATGGATTTCTCGTTCGTGAAAGCGTCACTAGTTAATAAGTCATTAAACAGTGGATAATGATTCTCTTTTTGTGCAATAGTCTGTTTTTTTGCCGATGTAGATTGGTTTATATTTAATAAACGTCGTAATATACTTGATGCATCTTCGCCAATGTGTTTAGTTTGGCCAGCAATAAATTGGTATAATTCTTCGTCGATTTCGATAGTTTTCATTATGTTACTTGTGCCTATTGTATTATTTCACGGGACATCCTAAAGCAGGAATTTTGCCTAAATGCGAATCATGGGCTGATTTGTTATCTAAACAATCATTCGATGGCTGTTTAATGGCAGCATTATCGGTTGTTGTAGGTGCTTGATTTGCATCATGACAAGCAGTTATCATAACTGATAATATTAATAGAAAAAATAACCGTTTCATATATTCATTGCATAGTTGATAAATTTTTGTGCTGAGTATAACCTAACTTAAGCATAAATTGTATTGGCTATTGATAAAATAATGAAAATGGTATTGTTGTTTTTAAAAAAAAATATTATTCTAAACTGTGTATAAAAAGCTTATACTATTATTATATGAGGAATAAATTATGAAAAAAATCGTCACGTTAACTATTTTAGCTGCAATTTTATCTGGATGTAGCAATAGTGATGTTTATTCTGGCGATGTTTATACAGCAGATCAAGCAAAACAAGTTCAGCAAGTAAGTTATGGTACAGTTGTTTCAGTACGACCTGTTAAAATTCAAGCTAATGCGTCAAATGGTAAAAGTGAAAGTGTAGCAGGTAGTCTTGGTGGTGCTGTTATAGGTGGCGTTTTAGGTAATACTATTGGTAATGGCTCTGGTCGTGTGTTAGCTGCTGCAACAGGAGCTATTGGTGGTGCGATTTTGGGTGATGCTATTCAAAATAAATCTAGCCAAGCTAGTGGTGTTGAGTTAGAAATCAAGCAAAAAAACGGATCTAATATTGTTCTTGTACAAAAAGGTTCGGCTAACGATTTTTATGTTGGTCAAGCTGTTCGTTTAGTCACTAATGGTAAACAAATTAGCGCATCACCACGTTATGGTAGTAGTATAAAAAAATAACGCTTAATTTTATTAGTTTTGGACATATTGTCCTTAAATAACAACTAATTTTCGCTCATCTTGATGATGAGTGAAATGCTTTGGCTAATAATTTGATTAAGATAATTCTTGTTGCTTGTCTTTTACCTATAATCACTCAATTTTTAACAAAAATTTGCCTGTCTGAATTCTAACGTATAAACTCAAACAAATTATTAATTGTTATAAAGGGATAATAAAGTAATGCGTATATTACATACTATGATTCGAGTTGGCGATCTACAGCGCTCAATCGATTTTTATACTCGTGTAATGGGAATGCGGGTGTTAAGAACTAGTGAAAATACTGAATATAAATATTCACTTGCATTTGTTGGTTATGGTGATGAAATAACTAGCTCAGTTATTGAGTTAACTTATAATTGGGGTACCGATAAATATGAGCATGGTTCGGCGTTTGGTCATATAGCTATTGGTGTTGATGATGTTGCTAAAATGTGTAATGATGTCAAACAAGCTGGAGGCAAGGTAACGCGCGAAGCTGGACCTGTAAAAGGTGGCTCAACCATTATTGCTTTTGTTGAGGATCCTGATGGCTATAAGTTAGAGTTGATCCAAAATGATCAGGCTGATAAAGCGTTAGGTAATTAATTTATTCCATAAAAATATCGCCACTTTTTTGGCGATATTTTTTCATCTTATTTCGAATTATTCCCCTAGCAAATCTACTAATAATTGCCTATTGATGATAGCTTGTTTTGGTTGCTCAAGGCTGGCAGTGGTAATAATGGCACTTAAGGCATTTAATGAGGTGTCAAAATCATCGTTAATAATGATATAGTCATATTCGTTATAATGTGAAATTTCAGCTCGGGCTTTTTGCATTCTTTTGGCAATCACATGGTTGTCGTCTTGCCCACGTTTAACTAGGCGGTTTTCAAGCTCTTTGAGCGAAGGTGGTAGTATAAATATGCTTTTTGCTTGTGGCATTTTTTGGCGTACTTGCCTTGCACCCTGCCAATCAATATCTAGAAAAACATTAATTCCTTGCGATAGGCTTTGTTCTATTTCGGCTTTAGATGTTCCGTAATAGTGATCAAATACGTTGGCATATTCGACAAATGCTTGCTGATCAATTAAAGATTCAAAGTGTTTGTGATCCACAAAGTAATAGTGTTCACCATGCGCTTCTCCTGGGCGAGGATCGCGCGTAGTATGCGAAATTGATACTTTAGCTTGATGTTGATTTTTTTGCGCTAGGTAGGCTCGGATCAGACTTGATTTGCCTGCACCACTTGGTGCAGAAATGATAAATAAAGTTCCTGTATGCATAGATATATTTGCCACATTAATTGTTATTAAGTTATTTTGATTGTCATCAATATTAGTTAAGCAATATTATAGCAAATTTCGGCAATATATTATGGCTTATTGTGAATTAAGTTATTTAATTTGTCATTTTTAATATGTATTTGTAATATAGGTAATATTAATCTATAGCATATTGTTATTATTAAGGAATATCTATGCCATTATCATTTAAAGATGGAGTTTATGCTTGTATTCCAACGCTATTGGGGTATATCGGTATTGGTATTGCTGCCGGTGTTGTGGGTAAATCGGCAAATTTATCGGTACTCGAAATTACATTACTGGCTATTATTGTTTATGCAGGCGCTGCGCAGTTTATTATTGCTGGATTAATGATAGTAGCTACACCTATTTCGGCTATTATTTTTACTGTTTTTTTAGTTAATTCACGTCATTTTTTGATGAGTATGGCAACAGCTCCAGCTTTTCGCAAAGCATCGTTATTAAATAATATTGGTATTGGTAGCTTATTGACCGACGAAAGTTTTGCCGTGGCAATAAATGCGATTACAAATAAAGTGCCAGTTAATGCTGCTTGGATGCATGGCCTTAATTTAACGGCTTATATTACTTGGATTTTGTCTTGTTTTATTGGTGCTTTAATCGGAGAGTGGTTGCCTGATCCTACACAATTTGGTCTAGATTATGCTTTAGTCGCCATGTTTATTGGTTTGCTCTATTTGCAATTGATTAGCGATAATAGCAAAAGTCTTAAAAATCGACTTTTAGCTATGTTAACGGTTGCTGTTTTGCTAATTTTCTTAATGCGTTTTGTGTCACCTGAAATGGCTATTTTAATCAGTACGTTTGGCGGTTGTTTTATGGGTATGGCAATGGAGAAAAAGCATGACAACTTATAGTTTATTGATTATTTTAGGTTGCGGGTTAGTAACTTGGTTGCCAAGAGTGATTCCATTTATATTAGTTCGTAAATTTCAGTTGCCTAATGTTGTGACTCAATTCTTGTCATATGTACCTTTATGTATTTTAACAGCGCTATTTGTGCAAAATTTATTTGTGGCAAAGGAGGGGCATTTTCCTGATTTTAATGTGGAATATTGCTTAGCGACAATTCCAACCGCTATTGTTGCCTTTTTGACTAAGAATCTAATGTGTATTGTGGTTGCTGGTATGTGCTTTATGGCGTTAATTCGCTATTTTATGATTTGATTTGTATCAATCAATAACTTAATTTTAATCATTATTGTGAGTTCAAACAAAAACAGGGCAATTACCCTGTTTTTCTTGTTATATTTTTTTATGTTCTTTCTTTTTGTTCAAGTTTACTAATCGATTTTAATATCTTTTCTGCTTCGTTTGCTTGGCCTAGTTGAGTTAGATAATTAGCCATCGCTTTTTGATAAGCCATATTATTTAAAATGGCTCTTGGTTGTTCATTCCACCATTTTACTAGTGTTTGTGCATCACTATTAGTCGATAATTGCTTAATTCGACCAATATAGGCTGCTTGTTTAAACTGATCTAGTTGCGACTCGCTGTACACTTTAGCTTTGTACATTGCTGGTAATAGGTCAATGATCGCTTGATAATCACCCATTTCATAATAAAGTTGATCTGCTAATCTAAGTACTTCAGCATTGCGAGGCTTTTCGTTTAGTAGCTGATCTAATGTGATGCGTGCAGTTGTGTATTCTTGGTTTTTTAGTTGCAATCTAATTTGTACTAGCTGAAAGGCAAATAACTCATTAGGTTGGCAACTTTTAGCGGCTTGTTCTAGCGACTGATTAGCGGGGATTAATTCATCATTATCAATTTGAGCTTGTGCCGCAAGTAAATACGATAAGGTGGTATTTTTTGCCCCTTTGGCACTTTTGATAAATAGTTTAGCAGCTTGCTTATAATCACCTTCAAGTAATAACATTTGCGCTTGTTCAACACGTTTTATCGATTTTTTTGGCGACTTTAAGCGTAGCCAATTGCCTAATTCTGTTTTAGAATTAAAAATTTTATTCAACAAACAGTAAATTAAATAAAGGCAAAGTAGACCAACTAATTCAAGTATCATAAATGAATTAAATGACATACTGACACGATATTTGGCAAATTCAAATACCGCTGAACCTTGGTGCCCTTGTAATAATGGTCCCAAAAAGAATCCACCCACTAGTACTAAGAAAATAATTAGTATTTTTATCATTATTATTCTCCTATTTTGTTAACATTGAGCGAACGCGGGTTTGCATTAGTTTTTCAAGTTCGCCAATGCTAGTTAGGCTTTCAGGCACATTTTGATTGCTGATTGATTGATTTTGCAAATTTTCAAGTTCATTAATAAATGCTTTAACGCTTGGAGCATTCCCATCAAAATAAGCATTAACCCAAATTGCGGTTTCATTTAGTGCACGTTGGTAAATAAGTTCTTGATGTCTTGGTACGGCTTGCGCTGCAATCAATAAACGGAAGCGGATGTTTTCACGTAGGTAAAGCGACTGTTCCAAATTCAGTGGTGCTTTTAATATTTGGCATTTGACGATTTGTTTTTCGTCTTGTCCTGCTTGTTCTAAGCAAGCCTTAAAGTTGTTCTCTTTGTCATCAAGTTTTTCTATGGTGATAAATTTATCCATAAAAGTCTTGGTACTGCTTAATAAATTATCAGACCAATCGTTAACCGATGATGATACCCCACTATTATTATCATTAGCTATACTGTTAATGTTTGTTTGTGGTGTGTTTGTAGCATCTTCGGCATATTGTGTCATGCCAAGATCGATATCTTTATAATTACCTACTAAAGGTAATTCGGTAAGCGATTCTGATAAACCAATTAAATTTATTATAATGCCATCGGTATCTGTAAAACTCACTTGAGCAAGTGAATTAATATCTTTACTAATTGCCTGTCTTGCTGGTAGTAGGCTTGGGTCATTAGCTTGGGCTAGGCTTTCGTCGGCACTTTTTAGTAGTAATCGTGCGGATGTGTAGTCTTGGTCATTCCAGATTTTGCGACCAGCTAAATGTACTAAGTAATTGGCTTGTGAAATTAACCAAACATTGTGATCACTTGTTGACATTGCTGCTAAGCGTTCATTGATATTTTGTAAGCTTTGTTCTGTCAATTTTTGTGAATCATTAATTTGAGTTGTTAATTGTTGCTGTAGCTGTTGTTGATCACTCAGTTTACGATCAATACGCTGTTCTAGTGAATTGAATTGCTGATTTTGTTTATTAACTGCGTCGGTAATACTACTTTGTAAATCATTTGTTATACTTTGCTTGGTTGTTTGTTTTAAATTGGCCAGCTCAGTTTGTAATATTGAGATGGTTTTTTTTTGTTTTTTAATTTCCTGTTGACCATAATAAAGCCCCAAACCACCTAAGCAAACAGTTAATGCTATAGCAATTATTGATAGTTTTGAAACGGGTGATTTGCTTGTGTTCTTAGTGTTATCGCTAACACTGTTTTTAGGTTGGGATTTAGATTCCACAGATGGATTGGATTGAGTGGTTGTTTGATTTTTTTTATCTTCTTTCATAGTGTTATTCGCTTCATTTTGAACCGCTGTTATCGTTATTTGACTAAACGAAGTTGTGTTTATTGTTGAAAGTGTTGCATTGGCACCGTAATATTTTGGTGGCATAAATAACCTCATTTAGATTTCTAGAAATTTATGTTGCATTATGACATAGAGTTAACATTGTTTTAAATAAATTTTAATTATTGTCTTAATAAGCAAGTGTCATAGATTATTTATATTATCGGCTATAGTATAATTTATCATTACAGCGTTAAAAAGCTTTTGATTATTCGCACTACTCACTAGTTGAACTTTTTGCCAATTAAGTTGTTTCGCTTTTGCAAAAATTCGTTGGCTTGTTACTACAAGATTAGCATGCATTTTATGTTCAAGATTGATATATAACTCAAGCTGGATTAAGTGTTCTAGACTAGTAATAATGATGATTTGATTTTCAATATTACTAGATAATATCTTTGGCGGATAGGTGATTGGCTCACGGCAGTAACACGTTATTGATTTTACTTTGGCTTTTCGATTTGTTAGTGTTTGAGATAATAATTGCCGACCTGAATTACCGCATAAAATTAAAACAGTATGATTTTGTACAGATTCTTGCTGTAGTTTTATCAATAATCCTTCACTGTCTTCTTGTTCTGGATAATTGACTTTAGTTGTGGTGAGCTGGTTAAATAATTGTGCTGACTTTTTTCCTATTGCGTAATACCGAACATTAGTTGGTAATATTAGATTGCCAATATAGGTTTTAATAACGTGTGTAACTTGTGGTGAAACAACGATCACAATATCGTTAGGTAAAAGTTTATTCAGTTGTTGTTGTAAATTTAGTAGGTCATTGCCTTGTGAAATAGTAAAAAATGGAAGATGTTGTACAGGCAAATTTGCTTGAGCAAATAGTTGGGTAAGGTTTTCACCCTCTGGAGAGGGTCTAGTTACATAAATCATCCGCCATTTAATTCCTTTAATATTGTTTTCGCACCTTGATCTAATAAGCGTTTTGCTAATTCTTGTCCTAACTTTTCGGCTTCAGTTATACTACCCTCTAATGTCCCTTTAATTATTTTAGAACCGTCAATGCGTCCAACAAGGCCTTGTAGTGATAAAATATTGTTATTTAATTGGCTATAACAAGCAATGGGTACTTGGCATCCTCCTTGTAAGGCTTTATTCATTGCTCTTTCTGCTTCAATACAAACTCGGCTATGTTTGTCATCAAGCACTGAAAGAATCTCTAATATTTTTTTGTCATCTGCTCGGGTTTCAATACCAATAGCACCTTGTCCGACAGCAGGTAAGATTAAGTCAGTATCAATATATTGTTTGATTCTGTCTTGTAGTGCTAAACGTTTTAAACCCGCTGAGGCTAGTATGATGGCATCGTATTGTTGATTATCCAATTTAGCTAAACGAGTGCCGACATTGCCACGAAGATCTTTAATTTGTAAATGGGGATATTTTGCCCGCAATTGACATTGACGTCGTAAACTTGATGTACCAATTATCGCACCATTGGGTAGCTCATCTATATTTGAATATTTATTTGAAATGAAGCTATCACGTACATCATCTCGCTTGCAAATTGTGGCTAATGTTAATCCTTCAGGAAACTCAGCAGGGATGTCTTTTATTGAATGGACAGCAATATCCGCTTCGTTATTTAATATTGCTTGTTCTAGTTGTTTTACAAAAAGACCTTTACCACCAATTTTCGATAAAGGGCTGTCTAGCAATACATCACCTTTAGTTACCATGGGAATTAATTCCACTGTCAAATTTGGGTGATTAGTTAAAATTTGTTGCTTAACAAAATTTGCTTGCCATAGCGCTAATGGGCTTTTACGAGTTGCAATGCGAATGTTCAATTCATTTCCCTATTTTTTGTTTAGGTGATTTATATTTAATGAGTAATTTCTACACTAGTGTGATTAATATGATCACCTGAAAGTCAATATGGCCTGATAGGGTGTGACTGTATCAGGCTATTTGGATTTAAGTTGTTATTCTAAATTGTCAACAAAGCTAACGGCATAACCAATATAGTTAGCTGGTGTTAACTGTTTTAGTCGTGTTTTTTCGCTTTCGGGTAGATTTAATGAGTCAATGAATTCTTGCATGCCTTTTGCATCAACTCGTTTGCCTCGAGTTAATTCTTTTAATTTTTCGTAAGGTTTTTCGATACCATAACGGCGCATTACTGTTTGAATTGGCTCGGCTAATACTTCCCAGTTGCGATTAAGTTCTTCAAGTAAGTGGTCTTGGTTGACTTCGAGTTTGTTTAATCCTTTTAGGGTTGATTGATAAGCTATAATGGCATAACCAATACCTACACCTAGATTACGCAACACTGTAGAATCGGTTAAATCACGTTGCCAGCGGGAAATAGGTAATTTGCTACCTAAATGGTTCATAATTGCATTGGCAATCCCTAAGTTGCCCTCTGAATTTTCGAAGTCGATAGGATTAACTTTGTGTGGCATGGTTGAAGATCCGATCTCGCCAGCAATAGTTTTTTGTTTAAAGTGATTTAGTGAAATATATCCCCAAATATCTCGATCAAAGTCTATCATAATGGTATTAAAACGTGCTACACAATCAAAGAATTCGGCAATGTAGTCATGTGGTTCAATTTGGGTGGTATAAGGATTCCATTTTAGTCCTAGCGAGCTAACAAAATCTTCACTAAATTTATGCCAGTTCACTTGCGGATAAGCAACCATATGTGCATTATAATTTCCCGTTGCGCCATTAATCTTCCCTAGTATTTCAACCGATTTTAGTTGTTGTAATTGGCGCTTTAAGCGGTAAGCTACATTAGCAAACTCTTTACCTATGGTTGATGGCGTAGCGGGTTGACCATGTGTTCTTGATAGTAGTGGTAAATCACGATAAGCGATAGCTTGTGAGGTGATTTTATCAATGAGTTTATTCCAATATGGCACTAAGACAGCTTCTCTAGCTGTTTTTAGCATTAACGCATAAGATAAGTTGTTAATGTCCTCTGATGTGCAAGCAAAATGGATAAACTCATTAATGGCGTGTAATTCTTCATGAGTACTCACTTTTTCTTTTAGAAAATATTCTACAGCTTTAACATCGTGATTAGTAGTTCTTTCGATTTCTTTAATGCGACTTGCATCTTGCACACTAAATTGGTCTACAATTTGATTAAGATGATTAGTAGCTGATTGACTTAATGTTGGAACCTCTAAAATATCTGCTTGTGAAGCTAATTTTTGTAGCCAACAAATCTCGACCTGAACGCGGTATTTTAATAAACCATATTCGCTAAAAATGGTGCGTAACTCTGTGGTTTTTTCACCATAACGCCCGTCAATTGGCGAAAGGGCAGTGAGTGCAGATAATTCCATCGGTTTTACTCCGTTACAATATTTGAAATATCAGTTATAAAGTGCAAATTAGTTTGCGCAATTAATTTGGTCTAATAGTTCTTGTGCTGCTTTACAAATGCGTTTACGGCAAAAAAGAAACTGGAAACGATTTCCACCAACTTGATACCATAAAATAGCCGATCGAACACATCCCAAAAGGGCGGTTCTTACTTTTGCTTGTACCAATGTGTTTTGTAAAAATTCGATTTTGCCAACAACTTTTATTCTTGTTGATATCGGGCTGATGATATCAGAATAAATTCCGGCTAATGAATAGGACAGATCATCAATATTAGTACTAACAGTTTCATCATTTATGTCTAGATAAAGTCCTGAAATGCGTTTTAATCGTTGGTCAATTTTATCTAATGCGTCATTATTTTTTAATAATTTGCTAGTAATGCCAATTGTACCAAACAGGTAACGAATAATTTGGAATTGTTCTTTTTGTCCTGATAATAATAATTGTATTACTGTTTGTAATCCTGTTTTGATATTTTTAATACCATCATAAACATCATCCGTTGTTTTTGGCGAGGTTTTAAACAAGCTTTTTATTGCTTGTTCATAAAGTGTAACATCACAAACGCCTGTGTTAGCAAGTTGTGGCACCAGTATTGCACTTTGTGCCGCACCAGCGAGGGCAATAGCAATATGGTGGTATTTATTATTCACGTTAGTCTTCCTTACTGTTTGTAATTCGTTCTTCTATAATACCACCACCAAGACATACTTCATCTTTATAAAAGACAGCAGACTGACCTGGTGTAACAGCTACAACAGGATTATTAAATATGACTTTAATTTTGTCATCGGTTAATGGTATTACTTGGCAGGCTATGTCTTGTTGACGATAACGTGTTTTTACAGTACAGCTAAATGGTTTTGTTACTACTTTACGATCAACCCAATGAAGTTGTTGAGCAATTAATCCTTCAGAAAGGAGTGCTGGATGATCATGACCTTGTGCCACAATCAATTCGTTATTGGTAAGATCTTTGTCTACAACATACCATGGTGTGTCGTCAGCTTGTTTTAAGCCACCAATACCAAGCCCTTTGCGTTGCCCTAATGTGTGATACATCAAGCCTTGATGTTGACCAATAATCTCTCCATCAATAGTGCGAATGTTACCTGCTTGAGCGGGTAAATATCGTGCTAAAAAGTCACTAAATTTACGTTCACCAATAAAGCAGATGCCAGTTGAGTCTTTTTTAGCAGCGGTTGCTAAACCAAGTTGTTGTGCAATTTTTCGCACTTCTGGTTTTTCGAGTTCACCAACTGGAAATAAGCTTTGGCTTATTTGTGCTTCGCTAAGGGTGTAAAGAAAGTAGCTTTGATCTTTGTTATTGTCGATCCCTCGTAATAATTCGACTTTATCGCCTGTTTGACGTTTACGGACGTAATGCCCTGTGGCAATAAAGTCTGCGCCAAGATCTTCGGCCGCATATTCTAAAAAAGCTTTAAATTTTATTTCTTTATTACATAAAATATCAGGATTTGGCGTTCGGCCTGCTTTATATTCAGATAAAAAATGTTCAAATACGTTGTCCCAATATTCGGCAGCAAAATTGACAGTATGTAATTTTATATTTAATTTGTCACAAACTGCTTGCGCATCGGCTAAGTCAACAGCGGCAGAGCAATATTCTTCTGTGTCGTCTTCTTCCCAATTTTTCATAAATAACCCAACAACATCGTATCCTTGTTGTTGTAATAAATAAGCTGAGACAGAAGAATCAACGCCGCCAGACATACCGACAACGACTTTTTTTCGAGTGTTTATATTTGGCATAATATTATATTAATAGGTAAAACTAATAAAAAATTTAATGCTAATTTTAGCATAACTAGTGAAAAAAGCATAAAGTTATGCTGATAACACTTGTTAAGTTAATTTATTTTTTATAATAGCTTTACATTGATTTTATACTGAAACACATAGTTACCTGAAACTTTTTGACATTTTTTTACCTTGGTATTCATAGAAAAAACGGGAGTTAAATACATTAAAACAGCCTTACCAGTCGAAGCCGATAAAGCTGTAATTAGCCCAAGCTTAAATGGGTTTTAGTTAAGATCTTTTAGAAGATAAACTACATGCCCAATAATTTTAAATTCTTGCGGTTCATGCTTATCCCCAATAATGGTTGGGTACTTAGGATTGTCGCAAAGTAATGCTAAGTTTGCTCCTTGATTTTGAATGCGTTTTATACTGATTTGATCCTCATATTCAACAGCATACAAATAGCCATCGATCGGTTTATAATGCGCTTTATCAATAATAAGAATATCATGATTTGATATTGTTGGCTCCATGCTATCACCTTTTGCCCATACGGCGACTAAGTCTTCGTAATTACAGCCTTGATGCCTTATTAAATTAATATCAAATGGGATTGATTCGATTTTTGAGTAAGATTTCACCATATTATTTAAATGGTGGAATGGGATATATACTGAATCTTGAGTATCTGAATCTGATAATAATCGACATTTTCCTTTTCCAGTTACTAACCATTCAATAGGAACATTACATTTTTGGGCTATGATAGCTAATCTATTTAGTGATGGGTAGGTTTTGCCTGATAAGTAATCTCTTATTACAGCTTCTGACATGCCAACTTTTTTAGCAAAGGCATTACCTGAAAGACCTTCTAACACTAGGCTTAATCGATTTTTAAAATTAATGACCCCTGTATTAGTTAGGGTTCGTGTTTTTTCTTTTTCGGTTTGGTTTTTTATTTTATTTTCGAACATTTTTTCCTCTATTCCATTTTTTTATTGTTTTTATTGTTTTAAATCGTTTTTTTCTGTGTTATTCTGTTCTATATAAATTCATATCTTTTGAACATTGTATTACCGATAATCTTTACAATAGTAAGAATTTAACTAATAGAGGATCTCATAATGAGAGAGCAAGATCAAGACTGGGCACCATCTAGAGTTGTAGGCGAAATTAAAATTAGAGGCGGAAATTTAAGAGCATTGTCTAGAGCTAGTGGTTTGCAGGCTGATACTTTAAGAAACGCATTATATCGCCATTGCCCTAAGTATGAACGAATTATTTCTGATTATTTACAAGTACCTGTCGAAAAAATTTGGCCTTCACGTTATCCGACTAAGGCTAAAAAATGATATTAATTTAAATGATAAAAAGACGCTAAATTAAGCGTCTTTTCATTTTGTTATTCGACATATTTATGCGTTATTTTTTAGCCTGTTCAGCCGCTTTAACAATTGCCGCAAAAGCATCAGCTTTTAGTGATGCACCACCAACTAATGCGCCATCAATGTCGGGTTGAGTAAATAGTTCAGCCGCATTTTTATCATTAACTGAACCACCATATTGAATGGTTACTTGTTGTGCCACTTTTGCATCTTGTTTAGCAATATGATCACGAATGAATTTATGAACAGCTTGTGCTTGTGCAGGAGTTGCAGATTTGCCAGTTCCAATAGCCCAAATTGGTTCATAAGCAATAACAGCACCGTTAAATGCTTGAACACCAAGTGCTTTTATTACTGCATCAATTTGGCGTGCGCAAACAGCTTGTGTTTGACCAGCTTCGTTTTCTGCTTCGGTTTCGCCAATACATAATACAGGCACTAAACCAGCTTCTTTAATTACACCAAATTTTTTTGCAATAAATTCATCAGATTCTTTGTGATAAGTTCGGCGTTCAGAATGTCCAATAATAATATGAGTCACGCCAATTTCTTTTAACATGTTAACTGATACTTCGCCAGTAAAAGCACCTGATAAATTAATACCAACATCTTGTGCTCCTAAAATAATATTAGATCCACCTAATTGGTGTTTTACAAAATCAAGGTATACAACAGGTGGTGCAATTGCAATATCACATGCTGTGTCGTTTGATAGCTCACTTTTTAGTCCTGAGACTAAGCTTTTAGCCATATCCAAACTACCGTTTAATTTCCAGTTACCCATAACGAGAGGTTTTCGCATAATTTTCTCCAACTTAAGATTTAAAAAGGTGTTGATTTTAGAATGAATTCGGTATAATGATTAGCATTATACACCAAATAATTTGAGCTTGAGGAAAAATATGTCATTAGAAATACTAAATCAATTAGAAAGTCGAATCCAACATACTATAAATACTATCAATACATTACAACAAGAGATTGCAACCTTAAGAAAAGGCAATCAAGAGTTAGAGCAATTAATTAATGATAGTTCAGATGAAATGAAAGCACTACGTGACGAAAACGAAAAGCTAAAACAAGATCAGCAAGTATGGCAACAACGTATTCAAACTTTATTAAGTAAAATTGGTGAAATTACACAATAATTGATTCGACTTTATGAACGCGACTTATGTCGCGTTTCTTTTATATTTTATTTATTATAATGTTGAAGATTAAGTCTAATGCGACAAAAGCTAAAATCACTCTGGTTGACCGAAACGATCCATTTAATTGAAACAGAATTTGGGCAGTTTGCTGATCAAGATATCAACCGACAAGTAAGAGCCGAACAAATATCGCTTCCAGATCGAATTGTGATGCGGGCAATCATGTTGTCTAAACAAAATGGATTGTATTTGGCGCAAAAAGTACTTTTGCGATCGGTAAAGTTATCTTTTGCATTATTGCTGCTACTATCTGTTTTTTTAGGTGGTTCATTAGCATTGGGAGCATTAAGTCAAAACCCTATCAATTTGTATTGGGCGCTTTTTAGTTTGTTAGGCGTTCATTTAATTACGCTAACTATTTGGCTTGGTTCGTTTTTCCTCTTTTCCAATTTTGGTGGTAGTTTGTTGATTCATTGTTGGTTATGGTTGGCTAAAAAGCTTTCTCAAAAAAAGACAGTGCAACAACTGATCCCTGCATTTGTTGAACTATTTGGCTCTCGTATTCGTTGGCTTATTGGGTTTGTGCTTAACCTGTTTTGGACTGTGATTTTAAGTTGTGCATTATTAGTTTTAGTTGTGCTATTTTCAACTAAGCATTATAGTTTTGAATGGCAAACCACTTTGCTTAGTTCTGACACGATTATTGGTTTAACTCATTATTTAGGCTATTTACCGTCATTACTTGGCTTTGAAATTCCAAAAGACGAAGTTATAAAGCTAAGCGAACATGCGTTAAGTGCTGGTGAAATTCGATCATCGTGGGCTGTTTGGCTGTTAGGTGTATTTATTGTTTATGGATTAATGTTGCGGCTTTTGTGTATGGTGTTTTGTGGTGTTAATTGGCTTATTAGTAGTCGTCGAATTGAGCTTAATATCTCTCATCCTGATTATCAAATATTAGCAAATCGGTTGCAGTCATTATTTGTGAATATTGAAGATGCTGATAAATTAGGTCAAAATAGTCACCAGTGGCATTTTTCAACACATTCAATAGAAGCTGCTGAAGGTAATTTTTTGGTTGCCATCGATGTGCAAGAAAGTTGGCACTACCCTGAGTCTGTCTCATTTTTAGGTTTTTTAAATACGCGTGAACAGCGCAGTAATATTCTAGATTATTTGCAATTGACGCCAGCTCAAAAATTATTAATTGCGGTTGATACCGATAGAGCGCCAGATAGGGGAGTATTAAATTTTATTAATCAACTGATTAATAAATCTCAGCAAACTCGTATTTGGTTTATTAATCAAGGTAAACAGTATCATAATTGGCAATCATTATCTTTACAGTTGGCTCAACCTGACTGGCTAAGCGAGGCTCTGTAAAATGCTATCAACATTAAAATTAGCAGTGGTTGGTCATGCCAATGTTGGCAAAACATCTTTACTACGCACCTTAATTCGTAATAGTCATTTTGGAAATGTATCTGATAGCCCTGGCACCACAAGACACGTTGAATCAATAACATTGCCACTTGAGCATAATAAATCAATAATTTTTTATGATACTCCAGGATTAGAAGACAGTTTAGCACTTTATGATTATATTAACCAATTACTTCCTACTAATGCAAAACTTGATGGTGTCGATAAATTAACATTTTTTTTACAAAGCCCAGAGTCTGAAAACGTATTTAATCAAGAAGCTAAAGTCATCAAACAACTGCTAAATAGTGATGCGGCTATCTATGTGATAGATGTACGAGAGCCAGTATTGGCAAAGTATCACGATGAATTAGCTATTTTAGCCAATAGTGATAAGCCCATATTAGCTGTTTTAAATTTTACTGCAGACAGTAACCAAAATGAAAAGGAATGGAAAAGATTACTGTCACGCATTGGGATTCATGCTATTATAAGATTCGACGCTATATTTCCTCCTTTGGATGGTGAAGAACGTTTATATCATAGCCTTGCTTTACTAGTTGAGCCTGCTAAGGTTATATTAGATAACTGGCTAGATAAAATCGCACAAACTCGTAATTCTCGAAATCAAACCGCTAATCTGATTATTGCCGAAACACTCGTTGATGTTACAGCCTTTTATGAAATGGCTAAATCAGAAGATGTGCAGGCAATTGCTGATATGCAAAATAAAGTTAGAAAGCGAGAACAAATGGCGATCAATGAATTATTAAAATTGTATCAATTTGATTCAAATCAAGAAAGTGAAGAGAATTTACCTTTAATAAAAGGTCGCTATAATGCTGATCTATTTAATATTGATGCTCTAAAAATGATGGGTACTCATTTGACTAAAGGCTTTGTTCAGGGGGCGACAATTGGTGCTAGTATTGATTTAGCGACCGGAGGTATCTCACTTGGATCAGCTGCGTTAATTGGTGCCGCAGTTGGTAGTTTAATGCAGACTGCAAAACATTATGGTTCTAGAGTTCGGTATCAGCTTTCTGGATATAGAAAGTTAAGTGTTGATGATGTTATTATCTGTTTTCTTTCTTTGCGCTTAATTCGCCTTAAAGAAAGTTTGAATCATCGTAGCCATGCGGACACTAGCCCAGTTAGATTATCTAAAATAGATAAAACCGAATGGGAAAAAGGCGTGTTGCCTAAAAGCTTAAAATTGGCTAGGCGTTATTCGTATTGGTCAACGTTAAATAAAGGAACAAAAAGAAATGATAAAAAAAGACAATCAACTATTAGGGACGTTGCTCGACAACTGTACTAACGTGAAAAAACGTTTTTTAATAACTATATTGTTTTTTTCTATTTTCATGTTGTTTGGTTGTAGTACTACCCAACGTCAAGTTTCTATTAAGAAAACTAAACCTAGTCCTAATCTAACCATGTTAACTAAAATAGAATCTCATTATAAAAAATGGCAAAACACGCCATACCGTTATGGCGGTACGACTTTAGCGGGTAGTGATTGTTCTGGTTTTGTAATGAATTTTTTTAAAAATAAACTTTCAAAAAACTTACCAAGAAGTGCTGCTGAGCAAGCTCGGTTGGGTGTTAAGGTAAACACCCCTAAAGCAGGTGACTTAGTATTCTTTAAAACAGGCCGTAGCCGTAGTGGTCTACATGTTGGCATTTATTATGCAGACGGCAAATTTTTACACGCTTCAACATCAAAAGGTGTAGTTTATTCAAACTTAAATGATAGTTATTGGAAAAAACATTATTGGATGACGCGTCGTATTATGGGTAGCTAAATTTTTTTCGTCATTATCTTCAATGAATAATTCAATTTTGACGGCTTATAATAAAAATAAAGCTCTTTAAATTAGCTAATATTTAAAGAGCTTTAGAATAAGCCGTTAATTTAAATTTTTCCTTTTTCTTTTAATTCACGCATTACATTTGCAACGTAAAGCATCTCACTCGGCGAACCTAGCGATATTCGACACCAATTTGTTGCTGGTGCGAAATCTCTACCAATTAATACAAAATTATTTTTCATTAGTTCTCGATAATCTTTCAAATCAATTGGACTTTTGTGAAACATAAAATTAGTTTGAGATTTTAAATAATGCAAACCTAGTTCTGATAAAGCTTTTTCCATAATTTGCCTTGATACATCAACCGCTTTTTTAGAGTATGTTAAAAAGGGTTGATCATCTATTGATGCGAGAGCTGCGCAAACACCACAGTAATTCAGTTTTTCACCAGCAACATATTGAGCTATATTCTTAACGTTTTCAACTGAACTGACCACATAACCCACTCGTAACCCTGCCATAGCATGGATTTTTGAGAATGTTTTAAGCAATATAACATTGTCATAACCTTGTGTAATTAATTTATCGACTGATTCAAATGCAGGATCATTAACAAATTCAGCATAGGCTTCGTCAACAATAAAAATAGTATTTTTAGGCTTACTTTTTATCCAAGATTCAATTTCACTTGTTGCAAAAACTGTCGAAGTTGGATTGTTTGGATTAACTAAATAGACAATTGAAAATCCATTATAATCTTCGGCAGCTTTTTGTATGCCTTTTATATCGATCTGCCAATCTGGCAAACTTGGTACTTTGGTAATTTTTAAATTAAAGATTTTTGCAAAATGTTCTCCATCTCCATAAGTAAGCTCTGGAATGACTAATTGAGTATTTGACTTAACAAATGCAGCAATAGCACTACGAATACCTTCCGAAGATCCTGCAGTTAATAAAATTTGAGTATCATCGACTTTATGATATTTAGCTAATCGTTTGTTAAGCAATGGCATTTCGGCTTTGGCATAGCGATTAGCTTTTGGTACAGCCTCAATTGCAGCTTGTTTTGCACGTGGTGACATACCAAGCGCATTTTCATTAAAGTTGAGCCTTACAGGATTGTTAATATCAGGTGTTGCTGCATTTTCAAGCATAGGTAGAGAGAATGAAACCGAGTTCTGCGCTTCTATTGCATGAGCTTTAGATAATAATTGATTAATAGATATCCCTGCAATTGCCGCACTGGAAAATGTGATTAATTTTCTTCTACTAACGTTTAAATTGGATATCATGATTCACCTCCCATTTAATTAATTTTTATGTGGTCAATTATTAATCATGCAAAAATAATACCAAGTTTTTAACGATCATTGGATAATTGATTCGTATATTACTCAATAACATAAAGTTAGTGATATTGGGTTGTTATGTGAGCTATTGTGATTTGAATATGCACAATTCTGGTGCTTTATTGCTCAAATGCGGTAATAAAAAAGGACTGTTATTAATAACAGCCCTTTATAATGGCTTATAATTACCATGTATAGCTATTGTCAGCTATCTGCTGGTGTCTCAATATCCGAATAGGTTGCTAGCATCTGTAAGAATTTATATTTAGAATCTGCCATTTTTGTTGAACGTTCATGCAAGGTATTTGCAATTACAGGTTCAAGTGTTTCTAAACGACGAAAACGTTGTTCTTTTAGTAAGATACCAGTTAGTGACTCACTATTTGGTGCTTTTGAGTCTAGCACTAATCCTGGTTTGCCTTCTGCCATACGGCGTGGGTCGTAACGATACAAAGGCCAGAATCCTGATTTAACTAGATCTTTCATTTGTTCATGCGATTTAGCCAGATCATAGCCATGTTCCTCACAAGGACTATAAGCAATAACTAAAGATGGTCCATCATAAGCTTCAGCTTCTTGTAAGGCTTTAAGAGTTTGGTTAAGTTGTGAACCTAATGCAACTTGTGCAACATAGACATGGCCATACATCATTACACTAACACCAAGATCTTTACGTGCTTTATGCTTACCTAAATCAGCAAATTTTGATACCGCACCCATCGGCGTAGCTTTTGATTGTTGACCTCCAGTGTTTGAATAACACTGAGTGTCTAATACCAATATATTTACGTTATCAGTTAAACTCATAACATGATCAAGCCCGCCGAATCCAATATCGTAAGCCCAACCATCGCCACCAATAGCCCAAACTGACTTATCTACCAAATAATTTGCATCTATCATTAACTCTTGTGCTTGCGAAGAATCTAAGTGTGCAAGCTGTTCACGTAATAACTCGACTTGTTGACGTTTTTCCGCTATAGAGGTTTCTGGCGATTTTAAGGCGATGACTATTTCGGGCGAAATGTCGCCAGCAACATAATCAAGTAAGCGTAACGCTCGTTTTTTATGTTGGTTATAAGTAATACGATATCCTAATGCAAACTCTGCATTATCTTCAAATAATGAGTTTGCCCAAGCTGGACCACGACCATTTCGATCAGTAGTATAAGGCGATGATGGGAGGTTGCCACCATAAATTGATGAACAGCCAGTGGCATTGGCAATGGCTAAATGGTCACCATAAAGTTGGGTCAACAATTTGATGTATGGTGTTTCGCCACAACCTGCGCAAGCACCCGAATATTCAAATAGCGGTGTAAGTAATTGTGATGTGCGCACATCAATGCGTTCAAGCGTGCTGATATCACGATCAGGCAATGCAGTAAAGTACTCAAAGTTAGTGCGTTGAGTCTCAAGATTATCGATACGTGATTGCATGTTAATGGCTTTAATTTCAAAATTATTACGATCACGAGCTGGGCACACTTCGACACATAAATTACAGCCAGTACAATCTTCTGGTGCAACTTGTAAAACATATCGTTGTCCCTTCATATCACGAGCTTTTACTTCAAGTGAGCTTAATGAATCAGGCGCATTGATCATTTCATCAGGATCAACAACCTTAGCTCGAATAGCCGCATGAGGACAAGCAACCGCACAATGATTACATTGGGTACAGAGTTCAGGTTGCCAAATAGGGATCTCTTCAGCAATGTTACGTTTTTCCCACTTAGTTGTACCTATAGGCCAAGTTCCATCGGGTGGAAATGCTGATACAGGCAAGTTATCGCCTAAACCAGCTAACATTGCAGCAGTGACTGTTTTAACAAAATCAGGCGCATTAGCAGGTACAATAGATGGCATTGTTGAACTGCTTTGGTCAACACAGCTAAGTGGTATTTGTTCAAGCGAAGCTATAGCTAAGTCGAGCGCTTTCCAGTTATTTTCAACTAAATCTTGTCCTTTACTGCTGTAACTTTTGGCAATGACTTCTTTTAATTGGGCGATATTAAAATCGTTTTTAAAAATTCCAGCTAGATGAAAAAATGCCGCCTGCATAACGGTATTAATTCTTGCGCCTAAATTACATTCACGAGCTATTTTTGCCGCATTGACAATGTAAAAGTGTGCTCGTTTTTGTATTAATTGAGCTTGCACTTCTTTTGGAAGTCTATGCCAAATTTCGTCTTTGCTATACGGCGTGTTAAGCAAAAAGATGCCATCGTCTTTTAATTTATCAACAATTTGATATTTATCGATAAACTGATCTTGGTGGCAGCCAATAAAGTGTGCGCTGGTAATTAAATAGGGTGAATCAATTGGATCTAAGCTGACTCGTAAGTGTGAAGTCGTCAAACCTCCTGCCTTTTTAGAGTCATATACAAAATATCCTTGTACATAAAAAGGAGAATTATCACCAATAATTTTAATATTATTTTTGGTTGCAGATACCGTGCCATCACTGCCAAGCCCATAAAATAGCGCTTCAAGAGCAGATTTTTGTGGTATCGATTGGTCAGGTAAAGGTAAAGAAAGCCCAGTTATATCATCATAAATACCAACGGTAAAACGTGGTTTGGGTTTATCTAATCCAAGTTCAGTAAAAATAGCAAGTACACAACGAGGGTCAAATTCTTTAGATGATAACCCATAACGTCCACCTATAATAAGAGGCATAGTTGCGCGTTCTTTGCGCGACAGGCTTTCAGCAAATGCGGTCATAATATCTAAATAAAGCGGTTCGGCTTGGGCCCCCGGCTCTTTAGTTCTATCAAGCACAGCAATTTTATTAACAGTACTTGGAATAACTTCGAGCAGATGATTGGCTGAAAATGGGCGGAATAGCCGAACGATCACAACCCCGACTTTTTCGTTTTGTTTAAGTAAAACATCAACTACTTCTTTTGCGGTGCTAGCACCAGATCCCATAATAACAATAATATGCTCAGCATCACTAGCACCATAATATTCAAAAGGTTGATACTTTCGGCCTGTTTCTGCTGCAAAAGCGTCCATAGCATCAACAACATGTTGATAGACATTATCATAATAAGTATTTATCGCTTCTCGGCACTGGAAGTATGTATCAGGATTAGCTGATGTACCTCGAGTTACCGGTTTATCAGGCGTTAATGCTCGTGAGCGATAGGCTTTAATGGCTTCGTGTGGTAATAAATTACGGATTTGGTCATCACTTATTGGATAGATTTTATTAACTTCATGTGAGGTTCTAAATCCATCAAAAAAATGAACAAAAGGAACAAGGCTATTAAAACTGGCCATTTGCGAAATTAAGGCAAAATCTTGCGCTTCTTGCACTGAACTAGAACAAAGCATCGCAAAACCAGTTTGCCTAATTGCCATCACGTCAGAATGATCGCCAAAAATTGAAAGAGCATGCGTTGCAACAGTACGTGCTGCAACATGCAAAACAAAAGGAGTCAGTTCGCCGGCTATTTTGTACAGCGATGGGATCATTAAAAGCAAACCTTGTGATGAAGTAAACGAAGTTGCAAGTGCACCTGTCATTAATGAACCATGAACGGTTGCAATTGCACCTGCTTCGGATTGCATTTCAATCACTCTTGGTGTATCACCAAAGACATTTGGTTTATTAAACTCAGCCCAAGTGCTAGCTTGCTCGGCCATGGTTGAGCTTGGTGTGATTGGGTAAATAGCAATGACTTCGTTTGCCCGATAAGCGACGGATGACACCGCACTATTAGCGTCTGATATGATCATTAAAAAACCTTTTATTTTATAGTGTTATGACATTACTTTGTTATAATATTTTATATTATTGTATCAAAAACTTAGATTGCTTTGAGCTATTTTACATTAATTTTGAAGTAAAATGAGTTGATTTTTTGAGCTTCTAGCTTCTAATAGATGAATGATGACGACTGAAAATAAAATAATATTATCTTAGAGTCATACCATAGATTATTGTTTAAATCGATAATTATGGGAATAGTTTATAGATATTATCCAACTTATAAAGTTGAATAATATCTCCAATAGATTGTACGCTATTTTATTACAACGCGCTCGCCTGATGTAGAGTGTTTAATTTCACCTAATAACCATGCCTTTTCACCATGATTATTTAGTAAAGTAATTGCTTGATCGGCTAACTGTTTTGGTAAAGCAATAATTAAGCCAACACCACAGTTAAAAGTTCGATACATTTCGTGACTGCTGACATTACCTGCTTTTTGTAACCAATTAAATATTTCAGGCCATTGCCAGCTTGCTTCATTAATTATGGCTTGTGTATTATCAGGTAATACGCGAGGGATGTTTTCCCAAAATCCGCCGCCTGTAATATGGGCAATGGCATGCACATCAACTTGAGTAATAAGGTCAAGAACGGACTTAACGTAGATCTTAGTTGGTGCAAGTAGATGATCGGCAAGAGTTTTGCCACCTAACTGTTCAGTGGCAGGATTTACACCGCTGACTTCAATTATTTTACGCACTAATGAATAGCCATTAGAATGAGCACCGCTTGATGCTAATGCAATTAATGCATCACCATCTTGTACTTTGCTACCGTCGATCATGGCTGATTTTTCAACAACACCAACGCAAAATCCTGCTAAATCATAGTCATTACCATGATACATACCAGGCATTTCAGCTGTTTCGCCCCCAACTAAGGCACAACCTGATTGTTTACAACCCTCAGCAATACCAGTTACCACAGTGGCTGCAACATCAACATTAAGTTTGCCGGTAGCATAATAATCAAGGAAAAATAAAGGTTCAGCACCTTGTACAATCAGATCGTTAACACACATTGCTACTAAATCGATGCCGATTGATTCGTGGCGATTTAAATCCATTGCTAGACGTAATTTAGTCCCGACACCATCGGTACCAGATACTAAAATAGGTTCTTTATATTTTTGTGGAATAGCACACAGTGCGCCAAAGCCACCCAGTCCACCCATAACCTCAGGTCGTTTGGTTTCTTTAACAACAGATTTAATACGATTAACAAGTTCATTACCAGCATCAATATCGACACCAGCATCTTTATAACTAAGAGAATTGTTGTTTGACACGGTAAGTAGTCCTTACAATAAAAAGTTGTTGTTATTTTAGCAAGGATGAAATTTAATGGCGATTAATTATTTACAAAATAACCAATTAAATAAAATTACTAATTATTTTCAAACCAACTTTCCAAAATAATAATGGCAGAAGTTGCATCAACATGACCCTTTTCAAGTGCTCGATAACCTCGTGAAGCAAAAATATGTGATTTTGCTTCAACGGTCGATAACCGCTCATCTTGCAAATGTACTTGATAACCAAATCTGCCATGCAACCGATTAGCAAATTTACGAGCTCGGGCTGTTAATGGTTGTTCGGTGCCATCCATATTTAGGGGAAGCCCAACGACTAAAAAATCAGGTTTCCACTCATTTAATACCTTTTCGATAGTTTGCCAGTTAGGAATACCATCTCGGGCTTTAAACGAGCATAAAGGATTGGCTGTTTTAGTTATATCTTGTCCAATAGCCGCTCCAATACTGGCAGTGCCAAAATCAAATGCGATAATGGTTGCCATGGGTCATGCATTTCCCATTTGGTGTGAAATAGTATTCATATTGATTCCAAGTGATTGAGCGGCTTTTTGCCAACGTTCATCAATGGCAACTTCATAAATAATTTGAGGATCGGCATCAACCACTAACCAATCATTACGAGCAATTTCATCTTCGAGTTGTAGAGACTGCCAACTTGAATAACCTAAAGCCAAAAAGATATTTTGGGGCTGTTCAGGAGAGCCGATTGATTTAAGCGCATCAAGCGAAGTGCTAATCATCACATCATCTGAAATCTGAATACTAGAAGCAAACCCATCTAAAGGTGTGTGTAAAATAAAACCCTGTTCATCAGCAATGGGGCCACCACAAAATACAGGTTGTTCTAGTTCTGCGCAACTTGTTGGTGATGTAATTTCTAAACGTGCAAGAACGGTTGCCACATTAAGTTCAATAATTGGTTTATTAATCATAATCCCCATAGCGCCATCACGATTATGTTCACAAATATAAATAACTGAATGACTAAACATAGAATCATCAAGTGTAGGCATTGCGATAATAAAATGGTTTTTTAAATTCATAGTTTCACATTCAAGTTAATTTTATAATGCACATTTGCCAATTTTAACGTTGTGTTCAACATTACAGTGCATTAATAATTCTGGTTCATTTGTTTCTTCATTGATCGATTCTGAAACAATTTCAAAATTTTGAGAAAGATAAAAGTTGATCGCATTAGTATTTTTTTTATAAACATGTACCAACAGTTCGTTATGGCGTTGTTTTGCTTTTTCAACAAGAGCTTTACCTGTTCCTTGTCGGCGAAAAGCTTCATCTACAAATAGACCTGAAATATAATTTTCAGTTATACCGATAAACCCTTTAACTCCATCAAGGTCTTGAACGTATAAAGTAGACATTGGAATTAACATTTTTACTAAATCACAATTTTGTTTAAAAAACTCAGGATTGATAAAGTTATGAGCTTGCAAATTACCTTGCAACCATATTGTCATTACGCTATTTAAATCTTCAGATTTATATTGTCTAATCATTGTTTAACTCTTTTTATTTAATCGATGTTCTATTGCGTCCATTAACATACCGGTAATTGAAAGGCCTGGGTTAGCTGCTTCAATTTCACGAACACAGGTTGGGCTGGTAACGTTAATTTCGGTTAACTTATCACCAATGATATCAAGTCCTACAAATAGTAGGCCTTTTTCTTTTAAAACTGGGGCGATGCTTTTAGCTATATGCCAATCGCTTTCGCTTAAGGCTCTAACTTCGCCATGTCCTCCAGCAGCAAGGTTGCCACGAGTTTCACCTTTTTGAGGGATTCGTGCTAAACAATAAGGTACAGGTTCACCATCAACCACTAATACACGTTTATCACCGTCTTTAATCGCAGGAATAAAGTTTTGAGCCATACAATAACGTGTGTTATGTTCGGTTAACGTTTCAATAATCACTGAAACATTGGGATCGTCTTGTTTGATTCGAAAAATGGATGATCCCCCCATGCCATCAAGTGGTTTTAAAATGATATCATGGTGTTGTTCGTGAAAAGCTTTGATATGCTGTGTTTGACGCGTAACCAAGGTTTTTGGTGTAAACTCGGCAAACCAAGCGGTAAAAAGTTTTTCGTTACAATCGCGTAGGCTTTGTGGTTTATTGACAACCAATACACCTTTAGCTTCGGCACGCTCTAGAATATATGTAGCATAGATATACTCAGTATCAAAAGGTGGATCTTTACGCATTAAAATTGTGTCAAGGTCACTTAGTGGAATCGTTTTTTCTTGCCCAAGTTCAAACCAATGATCTTTATCGTTATAAACTGTTAAAGTGCGAGTTGTGGCATAAGCTTCGCCAGTATCTAGAAAAAGGTCATTCATTTCGATATAAAAAAGTTCATAACCCCTTTTTTGCGCCTCAAGTAACATGGCAAAACTGGTATCTTTTTTTATTTTGATGTGACTAATTGGATCCATTACAATGCCCAGCTTTATCATGATGACTCCTTACCTATTTTGTCTTTATAAAATTGTTTTATACTGAAACATGGGTATTCCTGAAACTTTTTAACAGGTTTTTAATCATAATACCCAAATTAAAATTTAATATTTGTTGTTATCATACTCGTTACAAGTTCAGTTGCAAAGCAATCATTACTTATCATTTGTATAAGATATATTTATCCAAGATCGCCTAAATGTACTTGTAAGGCGGTGAGAGCCGTTAATGCTGCAGTTTCTGTTCGCAACACTCTAGGACCGAGTAAAATGTCAGAAAAATGATAGTTATGTGTCATGCTAATTTCATTATCAGATAAACCACCTTCAGGTCCAATTAGTAAGTAAATTTGTTTATGCGTATTAGTTAACTGTCTAATACCATATTCAGCTTTGGGGTGTAAATTGAGTTTTAAGCCTTCAGTTAAACTAGCACACCAACTTTCTAACTTCATTACTGGATGAATAACTGGGATCACGTTTCGACCGCATTGTTCACAAGCAGAAATAACAATTTTTTGCCATTGTTGAATTTTCTTTTCGAGCCTTTCTTCATGAAGTCTGACACCACAACGTTCAGAAAGGAGTGGAGTAATACTCGCTACGCCTAATTCGACTGATTTTTGAATTGTAAACTCCATTTTTTCACCGCGTGAAATCACTTGCCCTAAGTGAATATCTAATGGTGATTCACGATTATCTAAAATGGGCAAAGAGGTTTTTACTGTAACTGTTTTTTTATTGATTTCATGTATAACTGCAGGAGTAATATGGTTTGAACCATCAAATAAAATAATATTTTCACCTACTTTCATGCGTAACACGCGAATAAGATGATTAAATGCATTATCATCTAGGGTAACAAGACTATTTGGCTCAATGGTAAATGGTTGAAAAATTCGAGTCATAATTTTGTATATCTTATATTATTTGCAATAAATTATAGCGTAATTTATCAAGATTCGGTAATCTCTATTTAATGTAACTTATGTTTTGGAATCAGGTATGAATACATATAGCAAAGATAGGGTATTAATCGAAGGATTAACTGTTTTAACCACCATCGGCGTATATGAGTGGGAAAAGACCATCAAACAAAAATTAATTATTGATCTTGAAATGGCGTGGGATAATAAACCTGCTGGAGAAAGTGATAACGTATCACTTTGCTTAGATTATTTTGTGGTTAGTCAAACTATAACACAATTGGTTGAATGTTCGAATTTTGAATTGATTGAATGTGTTGCTGAGCGTATTGCTGAGCGTATTATTCAACAATTTTCGGTTAATTGGCTTAAAGTTAAAGTATCCAAACCGAATGCAATAGCTAATGCTCGAAATGTTGCTGTAATAATTGAACGTACGGCAAATAAATAAACTAACTAGTGGTAAAGATACTGTAACAATGATAGATAATAAAAAGCAAGATTTAATTACTAACAAAAAACATCATACAGCTAAAGGGTTTAGGCACGACGAATCTTTTAAAATAAAAATAAGTGAGTTTTTGCGTTGGCGTTTTGAACGTAAAGTTTTACCTCCTAAAGAGGGTTATCACAACTTTAATCAGACGTGGTTTGAGCAAATAAATCTTGACTTGCCCGATGATAGAGTTTGGTGGATTGGTCACTCAACAACATTGATTCGTTTGGGCGGTAAAATGATTTTGACAGATCCTATCTTTTCTAAACGAGCTTCGCCATTACAATTGATCGGACCGAAACGTCGCACACCTCCAGCTTTAGAAATAGAACAACTACCGCAGATTGATTTTATTGTAATTTCACATAACCATTATGATCATCTTGATTATCATAGCATTCGGAAATTAATTGCGCGCTTTCCTAATATTGTAATAATGGCTCCTCTTGGTTTAAAAAAAGCATTATTAAAATTGGGAGCAAAACAGATTACTGAATTAGATTGGTGGGATAGTGTAACCGTTGATGGCCTTACTTTTTCCGCAACATCGGCTATACACTGGAGCAATCGTGGGTTATTTGATGTAAACAAAGCATTATGGTGTGGTTGGGTGATTCAATCTAATATTGATAATCAAGATCAATCAAAGACGGTCTATTTTATGGGGGATACATGCTACTCTGCTGAATTAAAAGAGATCGCTAAGCGTTTTCCTTCAATAGACTTGGCATTAATTCCAATTGGTGCTTATGCACCACGTTGGTATATGCAATCACAGCATATCGATCCTAAACAAGCTGTGCAGTTATATGACGAACTCAATTGTCATTGTGCAATAGCCATTCATTGGGGGGCATTTGAATTAGCTGATGAACCATTAGATGAACCACCTCAATTATTAATTGAACACAAAGCCGAGCGCGCTTTTTATCTATTAAAAATAGGTGGTAATTTAGCTATTAAACGTATTAATTATGAATTAAAATAACTTCAATAGAAACAAATGTAATACCTATAATTATTTAATGTATTTGCCAAAAGGAGAAAGAAATGAAAGTAGCAGTTATTGGGCTATCTTGTTTAATGTTTAGCCTAGCATTAGTTGGATGTGGTGGGAAAAACGACGAAGGCAAGACCTATCATTGGTCAAAAGCGCACGGTGTTTTAGAAGATTGTCGTGGTGTAATGAATAAATCTCAACAATGTAGCAATAATTCGAATAATCAACAATATTTATTCAAAGTAGATAAATATTAATATGAGTGCATGGCTGATTTACGCATTACTTTCTGCCATTACTGCGGCCAGTGTTGCTATTTTAGGGAAAATTGGTTTACAACATCTTGATGCTAACACCGCTACTGCAATTCGTGCCGTTGTAATGGCCATTTTTTTAGTCGGTGTGGTTGTTGTTCAAGGTAAATTAAATCTTATCAACACTTTTTTTAATGATAAAAAGGCATTACTTATTATTGCGCTAAGCGGTATTGCAGGTGCGTTATCTTGGCTATTTTACTTTATGGCGATCAAAGAGGGCAAGGTGTCGCAAGTTGCGCCAATTGACAAATTAAGCGTAGTTTTTGCTGTTGTGTTTGCTGCTGTTTTATTTGGTGAAAAGATCTCGTTGTTAGCTGGCGTTGGTGTCGCTATGATTGCAGTTGGTGCGATATTAGTGGCACTATTTTAATTGTGCACCAACGAACGCTATTGCCTTGGTTTATTGATATGCGTGGCTTTATAGGAGGCAGAATTCATAAACCATGGCTTGAACTATAACATCACTTAAGTAATGTATTAAACAGTTCAACATTCACCATTTCGCCTTCACTAACATTACCACGATCTTGTTCAAGCACAATAAAACAGTTAGCTTGGTTAAATGACTGCGTAATATGAGAACCTTGTTGACCAGTTGTTGTTACTTCTAACTCACCTTGTTTATTAATTTGTAATATTCCTCTTTGAAAATCTAATCTCCCGATTCTTTTTTTGACGCTGGTGGCAATTTTTACTTTGAAAGATAAATCGATTGATGTTAGTTGTTGTCCTGAAAGCACTAAAATAAGTGGTTGTACCAATTGATAAAAAGTCACTAAAGTTGAAACGGGATTACCAGGTAAACCACAAAATAGTGCATTGCCAATTTTGCCAAAGGCAAAAGGCTTGCCTGGTTTCATTGCAATCTTCCAAAAATTGATTTGTCCTAATGTTTCAAGTGCAGTTTTGGTATAATCAGCGTCACCGACGGATACGCCTCCACTTGTTATCACCAAGTCAGCTTGACTTGATGCAGTTATTAACGCTTTTTTGATTTCGGTAAGATCATCAGCAATAATACCGAGATCAATAACCTCACAGTTAAGTTTGGTTAATAATAATTTTAGTGTGAAGCGGTTGCTGTCATAAATAGCACCATTGCCAGATAATGGCTGACCAATAGGGGTTAATTCATCACCCGTTGATAAGATGGCTACCTTTAATTTTTTAAAGACAACAAGATCACTAATGCCTAATGTTGCAAGTGTCGATAGTGTTGGTATCGTTAATTTAGTCCCTTTGTTGACTGTGATCGCACCTTTTTTAACATCTTCACCTATACGACGAATATTATCGCCAGCTTTTACGCTACTTAAAAAGGTAATCCCTAGATCAGACTTTTCGGTCTGCTCCTGCATAACAACCGCATCGGCATCATTTGGCACTGGCGCACCTGTCATAATGCGTAAACAAGTGCCTTGTGGCCAATGAAGATTGTTTATATCATCACCAGCAAAAATAGCGCCAGCCAGCGGCAACAATTTTGATTGCTTAAGATCTGCTAACCGAACCGCATAACCATCCATAGCTGAATTATCAAAACTAGGTACATTAATAGGGGAAATTACAGGTTCAGCGGTAATCCTTTCTAATGCATCAAATAACGTAACTTTCTCACTATGCAGCGATTTTATGGTTAATGCGCTTTGAAGTAGTTGTTGCTTGGCTTGTTGAAAAGTGAGTAACATAAAAGTGGGCTGTCCTTATATTTACCAATCTATTATTGGTTCAGTTGACAAAAAGTTTCAGGTAACACTACGTTTAAGTAAAAAAATAAATTTTATATCAATATTAATTAGTTATTATGGACATCAATATAACAACGTCGCCAAAAGGCGACGTAAAATAATCAACTATACATTAAATAAGAAGTTCATAATATCGCCATCTTGTACGATATAATCTTTACCTTCAGCACGCATTTTGCCAGCCTCTTTAGCTCCTTGTTCACCGCCGTATTTAATAAAATCATCAAAAGCAATGGTTTGCGCACGAATAAAGCCTTTTTCAAAATCGGTATGAATTTTGCCTGCTGCTTGAGGGGCGGTATCGCCAACCGAAATTGTCCATGCACGAACTTCTTTTACGCCTGCGGTAAAATAAGTTTGCAGATTAAGTAAGCTATAGCCAGCACGAATTACACGATTTAAGCCTGGTTCGGTTAAACCTAAATCTTGCATAAACTCATCACGATCGGCATCATCAAGTTCAGCAAGTTCTGCTTCAATTGCAGCACAAACAGGTACGACAACAGCTTTTTCTTGTTCTGCTATTGCTTTTACTTTATCTAAATAAGGGTTATTTTCAAAACCATCTTCATTCACATTAGCGATATACATTGTTGGTTTTAATGTTAAAAAACTAAGGTATTTGATGGCTTCAAGTTCTTCTTTGCTAAGATCTAATAAGAGTAGCTTTTTGCCTTGCTCAAGATGAGGTAAACACTTTTCAAGGATTTCCACTTCAAATTTGGCGTCTTTATCACCACCTTTAGCGCGTTTTTGTTGGCGAGTTATTGCTCGTTCACACGCTTCAAGATCGGCTAATGCTAGCTCGGTATTGATAATTTCGATATCTTCAGCAGGATCGATTTTACCCGCAACGTGGACAATGTTCTCGTTTTCAAAGCAACGCACTACATGACCGATAGCTTCTGTTTCACGAATATTAGCTAAAAATTGATTTCCTAAACCTTCGCCTTTTGATGCGCCTTTAACAAGCCCAGCAATATCAACAAATTCCATGGTAGTAGGTAATGTGCGTTGTGGTTTAACAATTTTAGCTAACTCATCTAAACGGGGATCGGGCATTGGTACAACCCCAGTATTTGGCTCGATAGTACAAAACGGAAAATTAGCCGCTTCAATGCCAGCTTTAGTTAGTGCGTTAAAAAGTGTTGACTTACCTACATTCGGTAATCCGACAATCCCACATTTAAATCCCATACTGTTTGTTACCTTTTTTGTTTTAAAATATCTTAAAAATAAGGGGCGATTATATACTAAATTGCGCTATTTGTGCTAATCTTCTTATCAATAAATCAACCGATAATTAAGCAAATTAGTAATAATCATTTAGTTTATTATCCAGTCAACGCTTTCTAAAAACCGTTTTATAAGCCATACCAAGTAATGTTACTTAACGACCCAATTATTGTTCGGAATCTAAACCAATTTGATAAAGTTGATTTTTTTTAAGTCCATATATTTCAGCAGTAATGGCTGCTGCCTTTTTTAGCGGTAATTCTTTTTGCAATAGTTTAAGGGTACTAATTGCCTGAGGATCGATATCATCATCGCATTTGATATGACCTTGAACAATCAATACAAATTCACCTTTTTGACGAGAAGTATCCTCGTTTAGCCAATTAATCAGCTCATTAACCTTAAAACTGACAATGGTCTCCCATGTTTTGGTTAGTTCCTTAGCTAAAATGATCTGCTTATTAGCTCCCCAAATAGTTTGCATATCGTTAAGCGTGTCTAATAAGCGATGTGTTGATTCATAAAAAATCATTGTTCGAGGTTCGTCCAACAATTTTACAAGACAATCTTGGCGAGCTTTAGCTTTAGCTGGTAAAAAACCTTCATAAATAAACTTATCTGACGGCAATCCTGATGCACATAAAGCAGCAATCGCAGCACAAGCACCAGGAACGGGAACTACTTTTATGTTATTTTCGCGACAAGCCTTAACTAAATGATACCCGGGATCATTAATTAACGGAGTGCCAGCATCAGAAATCAAAGCAATTGATAAGCCAGATTTAAGTTTTTCAATCAAAATATTGGACTTTTCTTGTTCATTATGATCATGTAAAGCAAACAATTTTGCTTTTATTCCAAGATGTTGTAAAAGTAAACCGCTATGGCGAGTATCTTCAGCCGCAATAAGATCGACACTTTTCAGTGTATTGATGGCTCTGAGTGTAATATCATCTAAGTTTCCGATGGGGGTGGCAACAATATATAAAGTCATTATTTTAAATCACATTAAATTTTTTTAGAAATACGGCAAAGGTACTGTACGAAAACCTATTTTATTGTATATACTCGTTACATTCAAAATAAATCCGACAAAGCCTGAATAATTAGTTAATCAAAAGTAGAAAAATAGCTTGCTTATAACAAAATTAAGCATAAGCTGATTGGGATTATACCTTTGGATAATAAAGAAATTATATTAGCTCAGTTTGAATTTTAGTGGTTATAGATCGCAAGAATAATCAAATAACAAATTTAAGGTTTTCATCGTGAAATTCTAGATGAATTTATTGATTTAACTAATAACTAATCAATATAATAGCGTTTTTACTATAAAAACGCTAAAATGTGCTGATAAAATAAGATGTATAAATGCTATTGAACGCAAAATAGTCAAAAACAAAATTTACGAATGAAAGGTGTTGCTTTGAAAAAAATACTTACATTAAGTTGCTTAAGTTTGTTGATTGTTGCTTGTACGCAAACTGAGCAGGCCGAAATTGAAGATATTTCTGGCGCAGGTGGATCATCAACTTCTTCTGTCTATACCAAACCACCTGCCAATATATCAACAGGAGGTAGAACAGTTTCTACTCCTACTAATCATAACCTTCCATCATCAAGGCAGGCGACGGTTTCAAATTCCAACACCGCTAATAATACTAGCACGGTGATTAGTAATGAGCGTATTGTCTATAATCGTAATTACGACGACATTCCAAAAGGTGGATACCAAGGCGATACTTACACTGTTAAACGAGGCGATACTTTATTCTATATTGCATGGGTAACTGGTAATGATTACCGTTCACTAGCAGCTAAAAATAATATCAAAGAACCATTTGCCGTTAATGTTGGGCAAGTATTAGACGTTAGTGGCGGAACTGTTGTGGTAACACAAAAAACCACAACCAATAATACAACGACAAATAAATCAAACAACAATAATTCATCTGTAGTGATTGGACAAGCTAAAACTAAACCAACAATAACCAAAACAACAACGACTTCAATTACCACAATAGATAAAAATAAACGTCCAACAACAACTGAAACAACTGAAACAATCACTGAACCGCTAGATGATTCTACTAGAAGTCCAACTATAAATTCAAAAGCAGTCAATATTTCATGGCGATGGCCTGCACGAGGCAAGATTATTGAGAAATTCTCAAAGGCAAGTAAAGGTATTGATATTTCGGGTTCAATTGGCGATAAGGTTTTGGCTGCGGCTGATGGACGCGTTGTTTATTCTGGTAATGCGTTACCAGGTTATGGTAATTTAATCATTATTAAACATAATGATGACTATTTAACAGCATATGCGCATAACCAATCTATATTAGTAAAAGAACAACAAGCCGTTCGCGCAGGTGAGCAAATAGCCACAATGGGTGCAACTGGCACTTCGTCAGTTAGATTACACTTTGAAATTCGTTACAAAGCGCAATCAGTTGACCCGTTAAAATACTTACCCAAATAATAAACGTTTTGAGTCAGTCTGGTTGGCTCAAAACAAATGGGCATGCACGGTAATAACCTAGCATGTCTATGACAGAATATACCAAAAATTTAATCTACGTAACAAAGGAGTTATATTCATGGCAGTTAAAAAATTAGTGCTAATTCGACATGGAGAAAGTGTTTGGAACCAAGAAAACCGTTTTTGTGGTTGGACTGATGTTGATTTATCTGATAAAGGTAACAAAGAAGCGGCTGAAGCAGGTAAATTACTAAAACAAGAAGGTTTCGCATTTGATTATGCTTACACTTCAGTATTAAAACGTGCAATTCACACATTATGGCACGTTTTAGACGAAGTAGATCAAGCATGGTTACCTGTTGAAAAAAGCTGGAAGCTAAACGAACGTCATTATGGTGCATTACAAGGTTTGAATAAAGCTGAAACAGCAGCAAAATATGGTGATGAACAAGTAAAATTATGGCGTCGTGGCTTTGCAATTACACCTCCTGCACTTGAAAAATCAGATGAACGTTTTCCAGGTCACGATTCACGTTATAGCAAACTACCTGAATCAGAATTACCATTAACCGAAAGCCTAGCATTAACTATTAAACGTGTACTACCTTACTGGGAATCAACAATTGCTCCACGTGTAGCTAAAGGTGAACGTGTTATCATTGCTGCTCATGGTAATTCACTTCGTGCATTGGTAAAACATTTAGACAACATCAGCGATGATGATATTATCGAGCTAAACATCCCAACTGGTGTGCCATTAGTGTATGAATTTGATGACAATATGAAAGTTATCAAACACTACTACCTAGGCAATGCTGACGAAATCGCTGCAAAACAAGCTGCTGTTGCCAACCAAGGTAAAGCAAAATAATTATTCAATAAACTATTAAAGAGGTAGGTTATTTAACTTACCTTTTTTATTATCCAAATTATCATTTTATTTAACCACTTTTATTGATTTAATCTAATTTTGAGAATTTAATTTTGTCTAAAATTTATTATATATATGGCGTAATGAATGCCGGAAAATCCACAGAGCTTTTACAAATTGACCATAATTATTTAAGTAATAATATGCAGACTTTATTACTTAAATCATCAGTCGATACTCGTGACTCGGCAGTTGAAATTGTTTCTCGCTTAGGATTACGCAAAAAAGCGTTACAGCTTGATGACACAACGGTTGATGAAATTATTGAGCATATCAAACAAAGCAATTATGCCTGTATACTAATCGATGAAAGCCAGTTTTTATCGCGTAATACTATTTGGAAGTTATCTGATGTATGTGACGAATATGGCGTACCAATCATGTTTTTTGGTATCAAAACCGATTATATGGGACACCTGTTTGAAGGTTCTAAAACACTACTTGAAATAGCCGACAATTTTAGAGAGCTCAAAACTGTATGCTGGTGTGGCAAAAAAGCAACTATGATTTTATTGGAAGGACAAGACGGTAAAATTGTTAAATTCGGAAATTCTATTCATCTAGGTGATAGCGAATACCACTCAGTATGCCGAAAACACTGGAAAGCAGGGCAAATAAGGCCTAAAAACTGATCCTCTTAAAATTTCACACTTATTTCTTTCAACAAATTGCTTGTACATATGCAATATGCTTTTGGAAAAGTGTGAATAAACTCTCATTTTTGCGATTTTCTTTTTGTTGATTCTTTTTATTTTATGTCATATTAACTGACACGATTCAGTATTATTTTGTTAACTATGAGGAATCACCATGAAAATCAAAATTATTTCACTAGCTGTTGTGATTAGTTTAGTTAGTTATAATGCCAATGCTAAAGAATTTGTATTAACTGATAACGAAAAAGGTATTGCCAAAGGTAATTGGTCAGTTTCGAGTCAAGATTTAGGAATAAAAGGTTCAAAATTCGCTATTCAAAATACGATCCTTAAAGGTGGTAAACAAGACGGAACTGAACTACTAACAATTTCTAGTGATAATTTCACTATTAAATTAATTCCAACTCGTGGATTAGGTATTTTGTCTGTTGTTGGTGATGGTGTTCGCATGGGATGGGATTCACCAGTAGATGAAGTCGTTCATCCTAAATATATTAACTTAGAAAGTCGGGCAGGGCTTGGTTGGCTAGATGGCTTTAACGAAATGATGGTTCGTTGTGGTTTTGAATGGACAGGTCATGCTGTGCAAGATAGTGGCATCATGTATACGCTTCATGGTCGTGCGCAAAATACACCTGTTTCTAAATTAATTGTTGATGTATCGGACAAAGCACCGTACACCATTACAGTTAAAGGGTTAATTAAAGAAAATACTTTCAAAAAAAGCAATTTAGAAACTTGGGCATCGCTGATCTATGTGCCAGGAAGTAGAGAATTTACGGTCCACGACGTTCTCACCAATAAGAGTGATTATATCCGTGATTATCAAATTATCTACCATAGTAATTTTGGTACACCTATTCTTGAAGATGGTGCTAAATTTGTTGCACCAGTTAAAGAAATATCTCCATTTAACGATTATGCAAAAGGTGGCCTTGATACATGGCAAACTTATCTAGGTCCAACTAAAGATTTTGATGAAATGGTATTTAATGTTTATCCTTTTTCTGAGGAGAATGGCGAAACACAAGTTATGGTGACCAATAAAGCAGGTGATAAAGCAGCTGGTATTAGTTTTAATACTAAACAGCTACCCGTACTATCATTATGGAAAAATACCGATACCCTCAAGCAAGGTTATGTTACAGGCCTAGAGCCAGGTACCAGTTTTGCTTATCCAGTGACTATCGAACGTGAGCAAAAACGTGTACGTCAGCTTAAACCAGGACAAAGCACTGAATTTACTTTAACTTATAGTTTATTATCTAGCAAAGATGCTGTAACAAAATATGAACAAAAAATTAAAGCCATTCAAGGTAAGCAAGAAACAAAAATTGTAAATGAACCAATAGCTAAAGAATAAATTATTAAAAATGGCTACCAACCTTATATGGTAGCCATAAAACAACCTAATAATCTCAACACTTAATATTCATGATAGTAGCCTTAGCTACTTGATTCGCTATCAATAGATAGGTATAGTCACTAAATTAATAACTAGCTTTAATATCGCTTATTTTTAAATGTACAATATAATTTGTAGACTAAATAAAATAATGATTAACAATTTTATTAATATAGGATAAACATGACTCTCCAGCGGATAGTGATTGGCATTAGTGGTGCAACAGGGTTTGCTTATGGAATAAAAGCGTTAGAGCTTTTAAAACCACTTGATATTCAGACTCATTTAGTAATATCAAAAGCAGCACAAATAACGCGCGCTTACGAATTCCCTAACACCAGCATAGCACAAATAGAATCACTAGCTGATAAAGTATATTCTGTCAACAATATTGGTGCGGCCATTGCAAGCGGATCGTTTAAAACTATGGGTATGCTAATTGCACCTTGCTCAATGAGGACTCTAGCTGCCATAGCACATGGCTTATCAGATAACTTACTTACTCGTGCTGCTGATGTTGCATTAAAAGAGCGTCGTCGCTTGGTATTAATGGTTCGTGAATCACCCTTAAATTTAACGCACCTAAAAAACATGGAAACCGTGACACTTATGGGTGGCGTAATATGCCCGCCAGTACCAGCTTTATATCAGCATATTGAATGTTTGGATGATATCATCACCCATAGCGTAGCAAGAGCACTTGACCTATTTAATATCAACATTCCATCGCTACCACGATGGGGCGAAGATCTGCACCTAAACACTAAAACTGAATAACTCCAATAAATAAAAATATGCAAGCCGACTCTAAAATCATAAAATTTATTAAAAATAACCATGTATTATCGCTAAACGTAATCTTACCTGACAACAAACCATGGGCATGTAACACCTTTTATGTTTTTGATGAATCGGTAATGTGTCTGTATCTTCTTTCCGAATTAAAAACCGAACACGCTAAAGCCATGTTAACAAACCCACTAATAGCGGGCACGATCAGTATTACGCCTAAGACGGTTGCACAGATCCAAGGGATCCAATTTCAAGCTCAAGCAACACGATTACAAAAACAACAAGCTAAGCATGCCTATGCGCTATATTATCGGGCATTTCCCTTTGCAAGAGTTATCAAAGCACCAATCTGGGCATTACAGTTACATTATGTGAAAATGACGAATAATTTGCTGGGATTTGGGCGTAAAATTTATTGGAAAAAAGAAGAAGATTTTTAGATTTCTCTAAAAACTATAATTTTACTCATCCCTCCTGTAATTAGCTCATTTAAATAAAATCAAATCAATGTTTTATATAAATAATTTTAGAGCAAAAACACGCCTATGGCACCTCAATGTTAATAAGTCTGCCTTATCACAGCATCAAAATATGTCGATAACGAAGTAAAGCTAGCACGCCAAACTGGGCTGTTGGGCGTGTTTGTGTTTTAGATGTTATCAGCAATATTAATCATTACGTAAAAGTCAAAAAGTCCTAAAGGTAACACCATATTTTTATTATAAAATTCACCTATCTATAAAACCGAATCGTTTTCATCTTTACATTTCTTTACAAAAAATCCGTCAAAAAACTAGCCAACTATTTCTAAAACGGTTATACTTTAACCGTTTTAGAAAGGTAAGCTTATTAAATAAGCGAATAATTATAAAAAATCGAAATAAAACAAAATATTACTTGACAGGTGGAGCAAAATGCAGTACCATTTTAGGCACAAGGCACAAGCACTGGCAAACTTATGTCTTAAATTTATCAAATAATCCTATTCGACGAGTTCTTGCGCAAAACTTATTTATATCTTCTAAATTATCTAAATTATCTAAATTATCTAAATTATCTAAATTATCTAAATTATCTAAATTATCTAAATTATTACCGAAATTTCTCACAAAATTATTGCTAAAAATCCCATTGGCATTGTTGTTATTGCTGTGTTCATTAAAATCACAGGCATTATCGACCACGACAGCAGATAGCATTCAAGGTAGAGCATCCTATTTAGCCTTTGATGACCTCGTCATTAAAGTGACAGCAACAGATGACTTATTAGGTATTAATTTATCAAACAGTCGAAAATTCACACCACAAAGCCGCCTTTCATTATCGACAATCCAGATTAAGTTACCCGAGGTAAACCAAAGTTTTGCTGATATTAACATGACGACAGCGACATTATTTAGTTCATTGAATCTGAAGGAGTTAGTGGCACAAAGGAATAGGAGGGCGATGTTGATGAACAAGTGAGTGCCCCATTTTGGCGCAATAAATTAGCAGTAAACACATATTTTGGTGATGTTGTCAGCAATAAACACTATGCCAATCTATCAGTTGTTTGCGTTGTTCTTCAACCTTTAGCCTTCAATGCTTAGGGTGTCGGATAAGTTTAAATAATTTATTTAACAAATTATATGTTTGTTGGCGTGGGAATTTATTAGTAATGCTAGAAACTTATAAAAATAAAATATTATTTGATAAAGGAAATAAAATGAAGTATCCAAACCATTTAACTGCTGAACGTATTTTATTTTGCAATATATGTTTGCTTTTTTTTATTTTATGTAGTGCCTTTTATAGTAGTTATTCATTTGGGGTTAATCGTAGTGATGCAATAATACTTTCATCTAGCCCATTACCACCATTACCAGAACCGCCGCCGCC
>NZ_LZHB01000015.1:0-5110 GCF_001690345.1 Gilliamella sp. Gris3-2 | reverse complement strand
CTACTGACTTGGTAGTCCGCTTTGTTTTCGATATCACTAAAGCTGATTGTGCCTGTGTCAAGGCGGTTTTGGCTCTTCTCTTTCGCTTCTGAGGCTATCACCGCCACGGATAGCATAAAAAAACACCAAGAAAAAATTAAATAAAATAAAATCAATAACTTTACTGGCTAATTTTTTGTAAGTAAAAATAGTAACTTAATGTATTTTTTATGTTTTAGATAGAAGGAGATATGACTCAATGCGCAATGCAACAAGTAGGCTTTATTTTCTACAATGGTGCATAAAAATAATAATGGCTAAAGTGCATACTAAACAAAAATTGGCAATTAAAAAATGAATTATAGAAGTTAGTGACAGGATTAACTGTCACTTTTTTAATAACAAATGAACTAATATACGATTAAGTTTGAACTACTACATATTATAAGTATTTTTTAGGAATATTTAGTAACTGTGCATCAATAGACCAATCAATAGGTTTACTTTTTTGACAATTCCATTTTGCTCCTGATTGTATCCATTTATCTCGATATTTCTTAATACCCATTAAAGTGGCATCTTCGTATCCAAACTCAACTCCACAACACTCACAAATATTATATGTTGGTGATTGACCATCCTCCCCCCATTGAGGCTCTGATTGTTCGAGCCCACAAACACGACATATATATGCTTCATTATTTTTGTGCATTAAAATACTCCAAATTAGTCTTATATCCATGATCTGCTGGATTTGGTTTAAACATTGTTCTAGGTGTTCCATCTGCATTTTTTATTGCAAAAATATTTGTTGATGGATTGTAGTATAGCGTATCTCCATTTTCTCTAACTTTTGTCAAAGTTCCTTCAGGTGGATTTCTTACAAAATTATGGGTAGCATCAACGTATTGTTTTGAATTTTGAAATTCAGGAAACTCATGTTTATGTTTATCCCAATGATCGTAAGCATTTTTAACAGATTCTTTTTTACTTGTTTCTGTCCAAATTTTATCTTCTGGACGCTTACCTAAATTAGCATTAATATCTTGTTCTTTTTTTACATGCTCGCCAAACTTACTTGATTTATTGCCTTTTTGAGATGTTGCTACATTATTCTCAACTTTTTCTTTTATAAATTGTTGGAATTGTTTATTTGTACTTTTGGCACCAAATCGACTTAAAGCAGTATTTAATTCTAATAAAGATTCAGTATCTGCACCAGATAAATAATCACCTGTAGCTTTATTTAATACTGAAATCAAATCAGCTTTGTCAGTGTCGGTTAAAGACTTATCAGCCATAGCAAGTGCCGCCATAGCGGCACTAATTGGTCCTGGTAAAAATGCACCTATTTGCTCTGGGGCTCGCATCCAGAGTTCAACATAATCGCTACCATTAGGCATATCTTTACCTGTTATGAGCCTTTCTAGTGCTTCCTCTGTTTCTTCTTGAGTTAAATAACCCGCTGCTGAGGCATGGAGGATACCTTCATAATTTGCCCCTGTTTCAGGTGAAAGACCTATAAAATCACCACCAAATCCACCATCAGCCCAACTTAATCCATTATTCTCAACCGCATTTTTCCCCGCAGCAACGCCAGTATTGATATCTTGGATATCTCCGCCCATCGCCGCAATGGCCAGACCTGTTGCTAGTTGTGATAGGGCGCTGATTTGTTGTCTTTCTTCTTGGCTTAGGTCTTTGATGTCTTTATCAGGGTAAAGTATGCCCGCAATCACTTCAGCACCGCGTTCACTAGCTGCAGCACCTAAGCCACCCACTAGAGCTGAGTTGCCTTGCAGCTCAGCAACCACCGCACCGAGTATGGCATGACTGACCGTGTTGGCGACTAAGTGGTGCTAAGCCAAAATTAGCAATTAAAAAATTAATTATAAAATTTAGTGACAGAATCAACTATCACCTTTAACGGGAAAATACACAAAATTTAGGATGAAGTCTAAAAATCAGACCACTCTGAATATTCAATATCTTCAGGTGTTAACTCTTCGAAGCCATCTTCTGTTAACATTGCATTAAAATTTTTCATGGTATTTTTTAAAGCTTCTTCAATTGTATCCCCACTTCCTAAGCCATTCTCAGGATATCCATCAAATTTACGCTTTATAGCTAAATCAGTCATACCTGTGTATCGTCTTGAGGGACTTTCATAAATTTTAATTTTCATTTTTGCATACGGTAAAATAGGCATCCAAATAACAAATTCAGCAACATTTTTTTCAATTTTTACCACATTATCAATAACTAAATCATGCCACATATTTAAGTTCCTTTATTGTTTACCAAATGAGATAATTTTATCTCCTAATTTATCTAAATATTTTCCATTTTTATAATATCTGATCACTCCATATGTTGGTGTATTAATCTTTACCTTTCTTGCACCTTTTAAATTCTGGGAAAACACTTTGGCTTTATGTAAATATTCTTCAGGAGTTAAAGCGCCAACTTCTTTACCATGTTTATCGAAATGATATTTTAATGAGCCTTCTGGAGAATCAAAGGTACCTTTATCCCAAGAACCCTCGATATCTTTACGATTTTGTTGGTTATCACTTGATGACTCAGACTTATTACCAGTTTTAGATTTATCTTTATCATCATCAGGCGGTAATCCAGAAGCCCCGCCTGCTGAACTACTTCCGGTACCTGTTAACGTATTATTATCTTTATTACTATCTTTCTCTTTTAGGTAATCATTATAATAACGTTCATAAGTTTTTAGTACTGCATCTTCAAGGAACCCATCTCCCATTGGATCGACTAATGCAAGTTCAATTAGTCGTCTCTGTTCCAAATTTAGACTTTCTAAAAATGCTTTTGATTCTGCTGCTGTAAGACCTTCAGCCATTAATACATCTACCGCATTAATACTAACTGGCGCACCAATTTCACTTGAGCGTACTAGATACCAAGCGGCTCTAGCTAAATTATTATTCTCAACCGCATTTTTCCCTGCAGCAACCCCTGTATTCACATCTTGGATATCACCACCGGCAGCGGCTATTGCTAGGCCTGTCGCTAGTTGGGTTAGAGCGCTGATTTGTTGTCTTTCTTCTTGTGATAATTCCGCTACTGTTTTACCTGGGTAAAGAATACCCATGATAACCTCAGCACCACGTTCACTTGCAGCAGCACCCAAGCCACCCACTAGAGCTGAGTTGCCTTGTAGCTCGGCAACCACCGCACCAAGTATGGCATGGCTGACGGTGTTGGCAACGGTGTTTCCTTCGGTCTGTTGTTTGATAATTGTAGCTATTTTTGGCGCAAGTGCCCCTGCGGCGGCCCCTGTCATGTCACCACTGATTAAGCCGTTGATGATACTAACCGCCATGTCAATGCCTTGACGGGTGTCACTGCCCATCGCTGACATGCCTTGATTCATCGATTCTTTGTAGGCGTCTTCGTAGATTTTTTGTTGCTGCTCGTCGGTTAAAACGATGCCTTTGTCTGCGGCTTTTTCTTGTTCTTTTTCTACCGCTTCTTTTGCCTTGGATTCAGCTCTTATCCGGTCAATATGATTAAGCATCGTTAACGTTTCACCACCAATTTCACTCACTAACTGCGTTTGGTCGATGATGTCTTGCTCTTTTTGTTTGTTAAAAATGTGTTTGAGCTCGTTATTCGCCTGCTCAGTATCATGACTTAATTCGTTGATATCTTGTTTTTGGTCATCCTTATTGCGGATAATTATCGTCCCTTCCGATACCGCTGAATGCGTCGTCGAATGCTCGCTTTCGTTTTTATTGCGACTGGTTGGCATCGATGGCATGCCGCTAGAGCTTACCCCTGCACTGCTGCTACTGACTTGGTAGTCCGCTTTGTTTTCGATATCACTAAAGCTGATTGTGCCTGTGTCAAGGCGGTTTTGGCTCTTGTCTTTCGCTTCTGAGGCTATCACCGCCCCTTTTAGGTCGGTGTTATTGCCGACCTTAATGTCAAAGCCACCACTGCCGGCAAAAATACCCGATTGGTCAGTCACACTTTGCCAGTTGCTGTCCATTTTCGTTTTGCTCGCCGAGGCATTAATACTACTTGAGCCTCCATAAGAAAAACTCCCCCCTACCGAGGTTGACGTGCTTTTAGAGTGGAACTCATCACTGTCTTGTTTCGATTCAATATTAAGGTCATGACCTATATCAGCCACCACCCTATCGCCTTTCACTTGCCCTGCAACAATGTTGGCATCATTACCGGTGATGATGGTGAGCTTGTTGCCTGCTTCAACGACGCTTTCACTCCAGTCGGTGCCGTTGCCCTTTTCGCGGGATTTGCTTTGGCTAGCACTGGCCGAGATGGTAAAGCCATTTTTTTCTCCACCAAAGTTATAGCCCACGCCTACCGAGCCACTGCTGCTTTTTTCTTTGCTGTCGGTTTTTATCGTGTTTTCTTGTCCAATGATGTTAACATCATGGTTCGCTTTGAGCATCGCATCATGACCTGCAGATACCTGACTGCCGATGATGTTGATATCGCCACTCTCTTTTTGACCATTGCCCGTCGCAATAATGCTGAGGTTATGCCCCGCTGAGACGCCACTACTTACCACGGTGTGTTGCTCTTGGTTTACCGTGCGTTTGGTTTTTTCACTGCCCAAACTGACATTAATGCCAATCGAGGCTTGTGGCGTACCATTTTGTAAATTAGCACCGCCCTCTAGCGCCGCATTACCCGCTTGTAACCCCGCTTTAATATTCATCAGCGCTTTGGTTTTTTCATTGGTCTGCTTTTTCGCTTGCTCTCGGGTTTGGTTGGCATTGTAAATATCACTCGCCGTGCCTGTTATCGAAACAGTAAGCCCTGATTTTTTGCGCTCATACTCTTCTTGATACGTCGTTTTCGCATCTAATGCTTCGATATTGACGTTTTCGCCTTGTAATTTGATATTTTGCTGGGCGATGACATCACTGCCTTTAATACTTAGGTCTTTACCCGCTTGGATATTGACACTGCCTTTTGTACTACCTACAACACTGCCCACAAAGGCTTGTTCGGTATTTGTTTGTTTTAACGATTCGCTTTCTTTACCTGCCGTAAAGCCTATTCCACCACTGCCCATTAACCCAGATTTTTTGGTCTTGGTTTCGTGTTTTCGGTAATACGACTCTTCCGC
>NZ_LZHB01000014.1:0-78062 GCF_001690345.1 Gilliamella sp. Gris3-2 | reverse complement strand
GCCTAACAAGTGTTGATAGACCTCTAACACGGTATGGTTATCGGGCAATTTAGTTCCTTTGGCATTATAATCACAGCGCATTTTATCCCAACCAGTATAGTCACTTGGAATTGGGGGAATACTTTCAGGGATAATTTGGCTTCTGCCTAAAATAGCTTCTTGTTCAAGCTGTTCTTTTTTCGATAACATATACCAACCTTTGGTGCCAAATGGCGCTTCTGATGCATAAAGCTGACCATCTTTGCCTAAAATAAAAGCCTGATCATTCACCACATCGTATTGCGGTGAATCATGATTACCTAAATAATGCCCAACCCCTAAACGGATACTTCTAAATGAACGCCCCCCATCAATTGAGGTTTCAAAGCCTGCAAGATCAGAATAAGGAATAGAAATATAATTTTTAGCTGGATGCCGATAGGGTTCAGTGTAAATACGCCAAGAATGAGGTGCTATACTGAAATAAACTTGTTCTTTATCGTCAATAAAATAAGCTTGCCCTTCACATCGATAGCCTGTCAATAAAATATAACGGTTTTCATCAAAACGGTACACAATTTGCGAGGGAGGAACAATGGTGGGCTTTCGTATATTATTAACTGGCGAAAGTGCCAATATTCCCAAGATAAAGAACAGATAACTCACCAGTTGCCATCGCTCACGATATTGCTTAATTAGCATAATAATAAATAATGCTCCCCCTATAAGGGTCGATAGTACTGCTAACATCATTGGTTAACTTCTCCTTTCTGTATCTGGCATTGGTAGTGGCCATTGTTGTTCTGGATTAATATAGAAACCAAAAACTTTACCGCCCACCGTGACCGCTAGTTTAGCGACTTGTTTGGCAGCGACTTTCGTTATAATACTTCCGCCACCCACAAGCAAAGCCTTTTGGTAAATAGTTTCAACCTGCTTAAATTCATTTATTACACCATCTGGGACTTTTCCCTGTAATAGATGCATCATCGACTTAATTGGGGCTGGCAAAATACCATCATTTTTATACTTTATTGTGTCTGAGTCTTCATTTTCTGGTGAGCGCCAATCGGCAAGGTGAATTAATTGTTGCCACGTTCGGCGGTTTTCTTTACTGCAAATATTGACTTCGCCCAACGCAAGATCAAATGCCATGATATGAGAAGGGACTTGCTCGTTTAAGGTAATACCTGAATGATGGGAACTGTCTTCGGCTTGCTCTGTCTGTTTTTGGACATATTTATAAACCTTTTGTTTTAGTTCTTCACCAGACGGAAAACACCATACCTCGAATTTATGCGGATCATCTGTAAAACGAAAATGGGCAAATCCTGGCAACCATTCCGGATGCTCTTTTAATCTGTCTCGAGGCCATGGATAATAATAAACGCTATCAAGTGAATGATTAGAACTACCGATGCGTTTTTTGGGTCTATCTGGATAAGGATAATAAAATTCATATTTAGGATAAGGTTTATACTCGTCAGATTCTTTATACCACCTTTCATGTTCATCATATTTATTTTTATCTAAAAACAGATCATTATAATAAATCGCTTTAGCTAATTTTGTTTTCGCACTTTTTCCACATCCGGTATAAATAATTGGTTCAGGAACTTGTTCACCATTAACATTCAACTTTTCTCTAACTCGGTATCTCGCATTACTAACCGATCCCGTTTCAGTTGGCGAATAAACACCATGCTCCTTATCTTGTTCTAATTGCGCAATAATTTTGTCATCTACTTTATAATAAATAATAATTTTATCTTTAATATTATCATAATAGCCATGAACAAAGCTGCCGTTCTCAATGGGGTTATGTTGATTGACTAACGCGATTTCATCTTTAGTTAAATAAATATACATTTTATACATAAAAGAAAAGCTTTCTTGTTCGGCATCATATTTTTTTATAATATCGATCTGTCTATCCTTTAACGCCTTTTTATCAAGGTATTCAGGCACGGCTATTTCAAAGGCTCCTTTGGGTCTAAAACAGATAAATTTAGCGGGATCTTCACCCACAGTCATACGATGACCAAATGCACGTTGCTTTAAATTGTCACCACATTGATTAAATACGTGATTAGGTATACCTTGCCAGCCCATGCCCTCAACACTACGCAATGAAACCACTTGATCATTAGGACTAAAGTAGTTATACACTTTGCCAAAGTTATTTCGACAATAAAGCGGATTGGTAAAATCATAATCCTGCTTTAAAGGATTGAGCATACCGCCTTTAATAGTTTTAGCGGCAACCCCTTTTTCAATTAACGTTTCGGGATCTTCATATTTGTTTTCTCTTAAATCTTGACCCTTTTTGATAGCTTTCACAAAATTAATAAAGGTTTGCTTACGCGCTTTGTTAGTTTGCACCCCCATGCCAGATTCTTTCGATTGTGATTCTAAAAAAGTGTAATCAAAAGCATACGGTGAGTGTGCAAGTATCACACAATCAGCCGGTAAATAACCTTCCTCAGCTAGCATCATATTAGCTAGCATGGTAATAATTGTCCCTTGACTATGCGCCACAATATTGATTGGTGCTTCCTTCAACTTTTTATCTTTTCTAATTTTAATAATTAAATCGGCTAAGCGACGAGCGGCAAACACCATATAGATGCGATGTGGGTTGTAATAAGCTTTAGCCCCTTTCTGCGATCCCAATCGGGCAACTAAATTCGTAAACGAGGTAAACCCTGGGCCATACATATCGGGAATGCAGGTGGTTGCATCCGAAAAAGGACCACCATTGCGAGTAAAATGGTAATCAATCCAATTACCAAAATGATCATGATTTAATTTTGAAAAACCATAAATTTCAGCCAGTTCTTTAGTCTCTTGTTCAATCCAATAGGCATCATAAGGTAGTTCATCTGGCTTGCCCTTTTCTAATCTGGCTTTATAGGCTTCTTGTTCACTATAGTAAGTATCAACATCGACTGGTTTATAACCCCAATAAAATGGAATAACAGGAGAATTACCTTTATGTTTTTCTACTTTAGGTTTTAGTGGTGGTTTAATTTTTTCTGTTTCTTCCCACTCAGTTAGCATCTGCATTCTGGGTGAAAAGTCGTCATCATCAACTTTAGCCCATTGCCACTTGTTAGGCTTTAAATCACAACGCCCTAAGCGCTTATTTAATCCCTCACAAATCCCTTTATCTAAATTTGGGAATGCTTCGCCAACATCATTCACGCCATGAATCAAAATCACAATACATGGCAATGGCGCAGGCACGCAAACATTTTGGGTTAGCATGGCATCAGTAGAGTTTGAGGGTAAACCAATCACACCGTCAACCTCGGTGATACTATCATCTGAAGTATGTGTATTAGACATCGGTTAATCCTTGGTTAATATTTCTATTTTCAGTTGTTCTAATTCTGTCATTGGTAACATTTGTGTTTCACCATTTTCATCAGTCATCCCGTCTTGTGTGCTGCCATCGCTAAAATGAATTCGATAAGGATGGTTTTTTAATACTTGCGATGATGAACCATTGAAATGTAATTTAAACTTACGTGAAAAGTCGCCTTTATTAAATGAAGGGGTCACTTCTTTAATACTTTCGGCACCAGAATAAGAGAGTAAAGCTGTTTTTTGTAAGATGCTAGTTGGTGCAATTAACTCTATCGTGCCATTTTTAATACGAATGCCAGCGCCACCACTAAGTAGTAATAACTCTTGTTGAGCATTGATTGTTACTTTACCGCCACTACTGGTTATAAACATATTTTTTTGTGCAGTGAGTTCTAATTCATCTGACTGCGCTTGAATTTCAACCCTGCCCGATGCGGCAATCAGCTTAATCCCCAATTTGTGCGCAAAAATAGAGACCATTTCACCAGCTGCCATTGATAGCTTTTTGAAAATATTCACGCTAGCGTTTTTACCAGCAGTAACAATAATATTTTCACTGGCTGCACTTTGGATGCTTTTTGATGAAGTTTGCGCTATGCCTTGATCACCATGAATAACAACCGTTGGTTGCTGTAATTGATTGGTTGCTGATTGCAATGCTTGTTGTTGGCTGATTTCGGCAGGTTCGGCACCGCTTGATTTTCCACACTCAATTAGCGCATAAGAAATATTTAAAGATTTTTCGATTTGTTTTATTGAATCTTGCATTTCAAGCTGTTGGCCAGCGGCTTTTTCTTGCTCTGTGGTGGTAACATAAACTCCTTTACCCGCTCGTATTGCACCCCACTCATCGGTGCGCAGTTCAAAGCCTTCACCCCGCTTAATTTTTTTATTATCAACTAAATGCCCTAGATTGAGTTGTGTTTTACCGTATTCAGTGGCAAGTTTGATATGCTCTTGCCCGCGCTTATCATCCATTCGCAATTTGTTATTAGCGGGTGTTCGAATTACATTACGGTGTTTGTTGATGAGCGAAACATGGTCTGGGTGGGCACTGTCATGCATTGCATGGGCAATATAGGGACGATCAGGATTGCCATTCGTAAAAGCAACGGCAACTTCGGTACCCTCAATAAGGGGAAAATGAAAACCATAAGTATTCCCTGAATAAGGCTTGGCAAGCCTAACCCATAAACTTTCTTCGCCTTTTTTCCAGTTTTTTAAATCAAAGTTAAACTTAATACGATAGCGCCCTTGAGGGTCAATATAGCCATAGGTATCGTGATTAGGACTGGTCACTCTTGCCGGTAGTGTACCGCTTACTTGTGGCCACGGTAATGGCGCAGGACGATAAGGTTTAAGTACATTAAACGGTATGGCGGTAAAGTGGGTTTGATATGATTCGGTTCGGTCGCCATGACTATGGGTTGCAACAATGATAATGCCGTCTTTGATATCGTTAATTGGGCAGCTATCAATAATAAGAAGTTGCCCCGGCACTAACTGATAATCATTACATTTTCCATAAATGGTTAATTGTTCGGTAATATGTTGTTGATGGCGGATGTGGGCATACCATTTGCCACTTTCAACAGTTTGAATATCTCCCTCTGTTTTATGATGCTCTTCATAACGATAGTCATCGCCTCGGGTTGTGATATCTTTTTGTTGACTATTGTCGGTGATGTGAAGGTTGTTATTTGCCGTGCGGTAGTTGTAATCATTAATACGTACCTGATTGGGTTTGGTTTTACTGCTAAACTGCAAATCCCATACGCTATGACGGCGACTATCATTTAAACCACTGGGCTGCTTAATTGCAATATTACCCGCCTTTTTTAATCCTTGTTCATAATCACTCATGACCATGACATCACAGCGATGTTTTGGATGCGTTTCAAAATAAAACCAGATACCAACATCAGCTAATAAACGCTGAATAAAGCTTAAATCACTTTCTTGCCACTGGGTAATAAACTCACGAGCAGGGTAAGTTTCATTTAGCTCCATTCGAAAATCAATCCCGATAAAACCGTGATTACGCAACACCTCTTCAACGACTTCAACGACGCTTCTATTTTGAAAAATAGCACTTTGATGATGGTTAGCTAGCAATGCCACTTTAGATTCAAACACCACCCGATAGTGAGCTTGGTCTTCACTCATTGAGACAAAACTAAATTCAGTAATCACCCCATAGAGTGTGCGGGGTTTATCTTCAATATCCAGTGAGCTTATTTGGGTGAGTGTAAGTGGTAAGGGGTTGGGATGAAAAGTCAGTGATGCGGTTTGGCTGAGTACTGAATCGATGGATATCTGACGATTTGTGCTGGTAAAATCAATGCAATATTGCCAAGGTTGATTTAACTGCTCTTTGCCTTCGAGTGATAAGACCGAAATTTCGGTTGTCATATCAAGTCCATCTATCGAAAACGAATAACGATTCATTGGGGTGATTCTGGCAAGTGAATCAAGATGACTGGCTAATTGATCTATTATGCCCATAGCTTAATCCTTGTTTTATATTTATAATTTTGGTTATATAAAATAAATCATAAGGTAATCTATACCATTAAAATACGTATTTTTTTTGAACAGTCAAGAACTTTTTTATGCCATTAATAGAATGAGTTACTCAATTAAGTAATAGATTTAAAAGGTAATTTGTTGTGTTAATATGACGTATTAACCCTTTTAGATAAAAATATAAAATTTGGAGTAAAAATTAAGATACACAATTTAGCTACCGCAAGTGAATCTATTCCTGTACGTTCGACATACTCTTTTGCCGCATTGGGATCTGTAAAAGCACTATCTTTGTTATCGACAATAAGATCGTCTTCTTGCCCGCCAAGCCGCCCTAATTCGGCTTCAACACTGGCATTATATTTATGACTAAAAACAACCATTTTACTAACTATGTCAATGTTTTCTTCAAATGGGTGATACAAGGCATCAATCATAATCGAGCGAATTCTTGCCTCTATTTTGTTTGAATATCACTGATATTTTTATGATGATCCAAATGTAACGCAAAAGGAAAATAGTGAATGCTTGCTGCTGTTTCACAAATACTGATTAAATATTGTATTCCTGCGTAACTATAAGTTGCTGGCTTTGCAGCAAGTATCACGGGAGATTGCATCTGTTTAGCGGTATCAATAACAACTTGGATGAAAAGCAAATAAGGTTTTATATTTTTGTGATCGGAATCTATTTTTCAATAGTAACGCTCAACTAATAGATAATTTTCTATTTATTAATAATTAAAAGTAAAACCTGATCCAGATCACAAATAAACTTTTTTTATATTGCAAATAGAGGTTAGCATGTCAAAATGTTACCCGTAACTAGTTGGATGTACGAAGGATCAATAATGACTAAAAAAAATAAACAAGTTTTTGTATTAATGGGAGTATCTGGTTGTGGTAAATCAGCTGTTGCCAAACAAGTTGCTTACAATCTGGATGCTGCTTTTTTAGATGGTGATTTTTTACATCCAAAGGCTAATATTTTAAAAATGCGGAGCGGTACACCTTTAAACGATGAAGATAGAATGCCTTGGCTTAGCTTAATCAGTAATGCCGTATTTGCTATGAGTAATGTTAACGATGTCTCAATTATTATCTGTTCGGCATTAAAACGAAAATATCGAGATATTATTCGCGGTGAGAATAAAAACGTACATTTTATTTATTTGAAAGGAAGTTTCGATGTAATCGCTGAAAGACTAGCTAAACGTAAAGGACACTACCAAAAAACAGGGATGCTTCAATCTCAATTCGATACTCTAGAAGAACCAACTACTGATGAAAAAGATGTCTACAACATCAATATTGAACAACCATTAGAAAAGGTTGTGCACGATACTGAAAAAGTAATACGCACAATATGTCATTGTTAAAAAAATAGAAAAAAAATAAGACGAGGTCAATGTGAATCCGACTATTCAGGCTGTAACTCAACGTATTATTGAGCGTTCTAGGGCATCTCGTACCGCTTATCTGCAAAAAATAGAAAGAGCTATGCATAAAAAAGTAACTCGATCTAGTTTACCATGTAGTAATTTAGCCCATGGTTTTGCTGCTTGTTGTAGCGATGATAAAAGTGATCTAAAAAACATTTTAAAAAGTAACATAGGGATTATTAGTTCTTATAATGACATGTTATCAGCTCATAAACCGTATGAGTTTTATCCTGAACAAATTCGAAAAGCACTTCACGAAGTTGGCGCAGTTGGGCAAATGGCTGGTGGAGTACCTGCCATGTGCGACGGTGTAACTCAAGGCGAGCCTGGAATGGAGCTATCATTAATGAGCCGTGATGTGATTGCAATGTCGGTTGCTGTCGGGCTTTCACACAATATGTTTGATGGTGCTCTATATCTTGGAATATGCGATAAAATTGTACCAGGTCTATTTATTGGCGCATTAACGTTTGGTCACTTACCTGCTATTTTTGTACCTGCAGGACCAATGCCATCGGGCTTACCTAATAAAGAAAAGGTGCGTATCCGCCAGCTTTACTCAGAAGGTAAAGCTTCGCGTGAAGACTTACTTGAATCAGAATCGGCATCTTATCACACTAGTGGTACTTGTACTTTTTATGGTACCGCAAATAGTAACCAAATGGTTATTGAATTAATGGGACTACATTTGCCAGGGACGGCCTTTGTTCATCCTGAAACAGCATTACGTTATGAATTAACCAATGCTGCTGCTAAACAAATTACTCGCCTAACCAACCAATCAGGAAACTATATGCCTATTGGTAAAATGGTAGATGAAAAGGTGATTGTCAATGGTCTAGTTGCACTACTCGCAACTGGCGGTTCAACTAATTTAACAATGCATATTGTGGCAATGGCTAAAGCAGCCGGCATAATTATTAATTGGGATGATATTTCAGATCTATCAACAGCAGTACCACTACTTTGCCGAATTTACCCGAATGGTCCAGCCGATATAAACTACTTTCAAGCAGCTGGAGGGACATCTTTATTGGTTCGCGAATTATTATCGGGTGGTTTATTACATGAAGATGTTGAAACTGTAGTAGGCCGTGGACTTAGTCGTTATACTCAAGAACCTATTTTAGAAAATGGCAAACTTACTTTCCGTGAAGGTCCAACAAAATCATTAGATGACAGCGTCATTGCATCAATCAAAAGACCATTTAATTCTCATGGTGGATTAAAAGTGATGTCAGGAAATCTTGGTCGTGCAATTATGAAAACATCAGCCGTTGCACCTGAACATCAAATTATTGAAGCACCAGCAGTCATCTTTAATAGCCAATATGATTTAGATGCCGAATATAAAGCAGGCAAACTAAATAAAGACTGTGTAGTTGTTGTCCGTTATCAAGGACCAAAAGCAATTGGCATGCCAGAATTGCATAAACTAATAACACCGCTAGGTGTTCTGCAAGATAAAGGTTATAAAGTTGCGTTATTAACTGATGGTCGATTATCGGGGGCTTCAGGCAAAGTGCCCGCCGCAATTCATGTCACCCCTGAAGCTTATGATGGAGGTTTACTCAGTAAAGTTCAAGAAGGCGACATGATCCGTGTTAATGGTCAAACTGGCGAAATAACATTATTAGTAAGCGAGGCAGAATTAGCCAAACGTGAACCTTATTCTTTCGATTTAGCGGATTCACATCTCGGTTATGGGCGTGAACTATTTACCGTTATCCGAGAAAATTTAACTTCCGCAGAAGAAGGCGCCGTTAGTTTTTAATTCATTTATTCTGCCGCAAATCAGCGGCAGATCCCCCAAAATTATACTGAAACACCCCTATTTCCTGAAACTTTTTAACAAAAACTCTCTGTAAACTTGTCATTTAAAATAAATATAAAAAATAATATAAACTATTTCTTGATAAAATTATCCACCAATAGATTTACTACATCGCCCATTTTCCCTTGCAAAGAAGCTTTTACACTGTAAAGCGCCATTCCCATAACCTGCGATGCTTGAATTTCAGGTGGCATAACTAATTCATTAGAGCTGGTTTTAACATCTAATAATGCAGGACCTTGATGCGATAAAAATGATTGCATTGCTTCATCAAGAGAATCAGAGTTATCAACTCTTATCGCAAATAATCCCATCGAATCGGCAACTTTTGCAAAATTAGGATTCTGTAAATCGGTATAGTGATCAACTAAACCTTCTGATTTCTGTTCCAATTCAACAAAATTAAGTGAACTATTATTAAGCACAATAATTTTAATTGGCAAATTTTCTTGAATTGTAGTTAACAAATCGCCTAATAACATACTAATACCACCATCACCTGATAAAGTAATAACCTGACGATTAGGAAATGCTTTTTGCACACCTAACGCTTGCGGCATTGCATTTGCCATTGTGCCATGTTTCAAACTAATTACAGTACGTCTTTTTCCGTTGGTATTAAAATGCCTACAAGCCCAAACCATAGCTGATCCAACATCAGCACAAAGCACAGCGTCTTGTGTCGCATATTTATCAACAAGCTCGGTTAAATATTGAGGATGAATCATTGCTTGAGAAGGTACAGCTTTCTTATTCAATTTATCCATTGCTTTTATATACAATTGGCGACATTTTTCTAAAAACTTAGAATCTTGTTTTTCATCAACTAAAGGAATTAAAGCAGCTAACGTTGGCTTACTACTACCAACAACCCCCACACTCACTGGATGACGCCGCCCAAGATGAGTTGCATCAATATCAACTTGAATAATAATCGCTTTATCAGGATAAAATTGTGACCACGCAAAATCAGCACCTAACATAATTAACACATCACACTCTTTAATCGCTGTTGTTCCTGACTCCATACCAAACATACCAGTCATACCAACGTTATAAGGATTATCATACTCAACAAAATCTTTACCCCTCGATGTATGCACAATAGGTGATTTTAATTTTTCAGCAAAGGCAATAAGCTCATCGTGAGCCTCACACACTCCTTGCCCAGCAAAGATAGCTATTTTATGATTATTATTAAGTATTTCTGCGATTTGATTCAATTCTTCATTTGACGGGCGAATAATAGGTTTAGGATGATAAATTTTATGCCCACTATTATCTTCAACCTTAATTAAACTAATATTATAAGGTACCACTAAAACAGCTACACCTCGTTGATTAATTGCAGCTTGAACTGCTGCGGTTGTTATTTGTCTTGCTTGGGTTGGATCATTGATTTGCTGACAAAATACAGAACAATTTTTATAAATAGATTCAAAGTCAACTTCTTGCGGAAAATCGGTACCTTGTTGCGAAGTCACCAATTGGCTTGCCAATAAAACAACAGGTACTTTATTACGGTGTGCTTCATAAATACCGTTAATAAAATGCAAACTTCCTGGACCACAAGATCCAGCACAAGCTGTAATTTGGTCTGTTAAATAAGCTTCTGCCCCTGCGGCAAAAGCACCGACTTCCTCATGACGAACGTGTACCCATTCAATATTACTTTTTTTAATAGAAGAAGTAATATGATTTAAAGTATCCCCAACAATACCATAACAATGCTTAACACCTGCTTCAGACAAAACATCAACTATAATTTGTGCAACAGATTTTTTTGATGACATATTCTCTCCTAAAGAGTTAACGATTAAATAGGTTTAGTTGCTTAAATTACACCTACTTTTCAATAATGCGAATAGGTCATAAAGAAAATAGCAAAAAATGTTAAAAAACGAAAAATAACGTAAAAAAAATTAACGATAAAGTAATTATAGCCATATAAACTTTATTTAGAGATATTCCCTATTACAATAAATCAAGGTATTATGTACAAAATGTAATCTGTATCATAGAGCTACTTTTTGTGGAACATTTGTCATCTGAGGATGGTTTAGTATCATCAATCGCTAAATTCTTACCTAATTATTTTATTGAATATTACCCACTTATTACTGTCTGCATATTATTATTAATAGCAATTTTAATGTTTTCGTTCAGCAAATTAAGAATGGACATTATTGCATTGCTCACAATCACGGCAATCACCATCACAGGTGTATTAACACCAGCTGAAGCCCTCGCTGGATTTAGCGATCCTAATATTATCTTAATTGCCCTTCTATTTATTATTGGTGAAAGCTTGGTTAGAACAGGCATTTCATACAAAATGAGCGAATACATATTAAAAGTTGCAGGCAAAAACGATATTCGCATTATCACCTGTATTATGTTAGGCGTTGCTTTGCTTGGCTCAGTGATGAGCTCAACTGGCGTAGTTGCAATTTTTATACCTGTTGCCATTAGCATTGCTAACCATACCGGTATTCATGTAAAAAAATTAATGATGCCACTTTGTATTGCGGCATTAATAAGTGGCATGATGACACTGGTTGCCACCGCACCAAACCTTGTGGTAAACAGTGAATTAAACCGTGCCGCTTTGACTGAATTCAGTTTTTTCTCGATCACCCCAATTGGTATTGGTGTTTTAATTGTCGGGGTTATTTATTGCATATTAACACGCAATTGGTTACTCACAGCAGAACAAGTTACCACAACTAATACCCAACCACAAAGACGAAAAATCACCGATTTAATTCGAGACTATAAATTAATTGGCCGAGCCCATCGAGCACAAATACTAGCTGGCTCACCTTTTGTTGGGCGCACAATTGATGGCTTACATTTGCGTAGTGAACATGGTGTAAATGTTATTGGTATTGAACGTTGGCGCAAATTCCACAAAGTACTAATCCCCGTTAATGGCTCAACCGAATTTCGTGAAAATGATATTTTATTACTCGATATGTCACACTCCGAAGCCGATTATCGAACCTTTTTAAACACTAACAACCTTGAACCGAAAGTATTACGAGGTGAATATTTTTCAGAACAGGTTAAACAAGTCGGCATGGCCGAAGTTGCCCTGCTCCCAGAATCGACACTGTGTGGAAAAACACTTAATGAAATTGATTTTAGAGGAAAATATTTCCTGACTGTAATTGGTATTTGGCGTAATCATGCACCAGTTGAAACAAACAACTTATTCCAAGAACGTTTAGAAATGAGTGATACATTATTAGTTTGTGGTGACTGGGGTTCGATCCAAAAACTACAAACTCGAACCAATGACTTTGTTGTATTAGATTTTCCAGCCGATATCGACGATATTGCACCAGCAAGCTCACAAGCACCAGCGGCTTTAATTAATCTCGCCATTATGATTATTTTAATGGTGACAGGTATTGTGCCTAATGTGGTTGCGGCATTAATCGCCTGCTTACTGATGGGGGCAACACGGTGCATTGACATGACCAATGCCTATAAATCCATACATTGGCCAACCTTAATTCTAATTATAGGTATGATGCCTTTTGCACTAGCACTCAACAAAACGGGGGGAATTTCACTCATATCAGCTTGGCTTGAAGTCCATTTACGCTCTTTCGGCCCATACATGGTGCTAACATTTATTTTCTTATTATGCTCAACAATTGGATTATTTATATCCAATACTGCAACAGCAATTTTAATTGCGCCAATCGCTATTGATTTAGGACTAAAATTCGGTTACTCACCTTATCCATTTGCCATGACGGTGGCAATTGCCACATCAGCGTCATTTATTACGCCCGTATCCTCACCGATTAAAACCATGGTGGTGGCACCGGGAGGATACAGCTTTAGCGATTTTGTCAAAATTGGTGTGCCATTAACGTTTTTAGTAATGGCGGTAGATATTGCTTTAGTACCGGTGTTTTTTCCGTTTTAAAGCCTAACTATGGTAATGATTGAAAATAATACTAATATAAAAGCATATTTTATTAAATTGAGAAATAGGAGAATTTAAAAATGATGAATTTTTTACAAACCATTATGGGACTTGCAGTTTTTGCTGCATTAATTATCGGACTGTTGACTTTCTTAGGCATATTTATTCTATTGCTATGTTACACAATTATAAAGCAAGTAAAATCAGATAAAAAAAGTGATAAAATAAGTGATGAAATATTAGGCGCGTTGATCTTTCGTGATTATTTTTTATACGGCATGATGTGAGTTATAATAACTCTGCCAAAAACAACCATAACTCGATTCATCATGCCAAGAACAATGCTAACAGATAAACGGTGGGAAAAGCTACTACAAATAATGAAAAATACCGGCCGAGTTTATAATAAATCCGAGCATCGGATGACGTTTGAAGGGATCCTTTTCCGAATGAGAACCGGAATTCCTTGGCGAGATTTGCCAGAAGAGTTTGGTGAATGGAGCACCGTCTATAGACGATTTAATTTGTGGTCTAAAAAAGGAATATTAGTTGATATTTTCAAACATTTATCACAACTAGCGGATTTTGAATGGGTGTTCCTAGATAGCTCGATTATCAGGGCTCATCAACATAGTACAGGCGCTGCAACGGAGCATTGTGAGCAAATAGGTCAGAGCTGTGGTGGTAATTCAACTAAAATTCATCTTGCGGTTGATAGTGGTGGTTTGCCTATTTGTTTTGAGCTTTCTGAAGGACAACGACATGATATCACTTATGCAGAAAACCTAGTTGAAATGCTCGATGAAGTCAATACAGTGATAGCCGATAAAGGTTATGGCAGAGAGCCTTTTCGGTGCTTTGTTCGTCAAAAAGGCGGACGAACGGTGATTGCTAAACGTAATTATGGTAAGAATATAAATAAAAGCAGTATGGATAGGTGCCTTTATCGCTATCGTCATTTAGTCGAGAATGCCTTTGCTAGAATCAATCAATATCGTTCAATATCAACTAGATACGATAAGTTAGAAAGGAATTATGCCAGTATGGTATCACTGGCATTTATGTTAATGTGGCTGCCAATGTATTGTTGAGTAATTTGTGTACAGCAAAGATCAACAGCCCCTATAAATTCCCTGACAATTAGCATTATTATTTTTGTCTGGTGTACATTGAATCTTTGGTAATTGATATTTGGTATTGTCACTACAAACAGCCTCAGTGTTACCCGTTATATCTAAATTGGCATTTTTAATGTTTGTACCCACATTACCTGTACATTTGACACCATCACTACGTGTTACAGTGACTTCGCCATTCCCATCATTAAAGTTATAACTTAATTGTAATGGTTTACCAGTGGCTTTATCTTGAATACCACCATTTACAGACCATTGACCATTTAAGAATTTTGTCGATCCTTGTTTAATTGCATCAGCTGGCATAGCTAAATGATTAGTTTGATCAACAGCTGAATTAGAATCTGATTTATTATCTTTATCCGATGGCGAAGATGTCTGCTCAGCACTATCTTTATCTTGTTTATCTTGTTTATCTTGTTTATCTTGCTCGCTTTGATCATTTTGGATATTTGCATCATCTTTTTTATCAGGATCTAAAGGGGTAGATTTGTCATCTTTATCATCCGTTCTTGCCGCATCTTGCTCGCTTTTATTATCTTTAGCATCAGGATCTGGAATATTATTACTATCATTTCCATTGTCTGTAGGTAAAGAATGATCAACTGAATCACCAGCCACGTTGCTATTGGTAGGAATATTATTTGCATTGTCTAAAATCGTACCATTTGGTATAGCCTTATTGGTGACACCTAATCGATTATCAACGACAACATTTTTTGGCTCTGGATCTTTTCTATCTTGTTTTTCATCTTTTTCTGGTTGGCTAATATTACTATTATCTAAAGATACATTCGGGTTAATCGATATTTGAGGTTTTAGCCAACAGCCGCGTAATAAAAACAATGCTTACAAAAGTAACAATAAAGGTAATAACCCTAACAACCATACCCACCAACGTTTCCACCATGGTCTATTATTAATTTGTGGAGTAACTACTTCTGTGATTGTTGGCGTTACTTTTTTTGCAGGCTCTAAACAATAGAATGGAGAATTTACTTGAGGCGTTTGTGGATAAACAAAACCCCAAAAAGCAATCACTGGTTTACCATTAACAATATAAACAAATTGATTATTAGGAAAGCGTATTGCCATCAAGTTAGGTTCTAGACTTTGTGAATTGTGTTTTGGATCATAAATAAGGCGGCTGAACAATAGCTGATCGCCTTTAATCTTTAATATTTGAGTTACTAGCTAGTTGCTCACCTAGAGCCACAACTTTTCGCTCAAATTCCTTTAAAAGCTTAAGGGCGGATTCTTGTTCGGATTCACTAGCCGATGTCCAAGGGACTATATCATATTGCCCATCTGGTTGATTTGAATCAAAAGGAATATACCAATCAATAATATTACCTTGGTCATTGCGTTGAGGAATGGCTAAATAATCGGCAAATTGTTTACCTAATTTAACTCTAAACGTTTCCCGAATTTGAGCTGCGACTAAATAAGCAGCTTTTCCATCATGCCCAAGCATTTTGAAATCTTTAATATCACCACTTCGAAGTAATGTATTTGCCATATATTTCTTTTCATTCCTTTATATCATTTTTATTTCTTATAATTTCTTTTTAAAATTATGACAAGTTTAACAGAAAACGCCATTATTGTAATTGATATCATCATGGATATTCTGAATTTTAAACATATCTTTTAATAGATTATGTCATAAATGGCAGAATTAATACAGATTATAAAAAATTAAATAATCAATTGAATTATAATAACTTTAATCATAATTGCGATACCATTGATGAGCTTAACTTTTATACTAAAACATATACTTTCCTGAAAGTTTTTTACAAAATTATTTTAAGAACTCATCATCTGTTAATACTCGTAATGGTTGCATATCGCTTTCACCTTTTATAACTAAAGAAGGATCGGAGCGTAAGCAAGTCCCACCATAATGTCCACCAACAGTAAAAGTACATAACTGTAGATAACGATCTTCGACTTTCGGTAAGCACCATAGTTCTTGATAAATATTTTCTTGTTTAGCAAATCGACCTACTGTTTTATCAAGGATCTGTTCTTGATTATTCACTAATTGAATATCACTACCACGGCGTCCAGCTATTGGTTTTATTGCATAACCTTTTTTAATTAGGCTTTCATTGAGTTCAAATGTAGACTCTAATAGGTAACGATGATTAGGAAATAAAGACCATAATACGGGTAAAATAGCTTTATTACTTGGAATAACCGTCCACAGTGGTTCGAAAACAGAGACTTCCGGTCGCAAAAGTACATCGAGCAATCTAACTGAATTTTCAGGATGCCATGTACGAATTGGTAACCCTGCAATTTGTGCCTCGCTTTCTTCTCGAAGTTGCTCTAATACCGTTTCCCAAGCCCATGTCTTCCAGACACAAGTTACTTGGCGATCTTCATCATCAACAAGTCGACCACGTTTATCCCATCTTAGTCCAGTAAGCCCTCGTAAAATTTTGCTATTAAATCCCGCTTGAGTAAGTGCTGTTTGCATAAATAATGCATGATAATTTTCTTCACTATCATTATCTTGCATAATATGAACAAAAGATTGAGCATCACTATGCTTCCAACAGTTAGCTAAAGAATTAAGTAAACCACTACTAGGATTGGTTCCTATATTCAGTCCAGCTTGAATAGCCCATTTTTGCAAAATATGACCTGCCTCAGTATGGCAAGAAGCAGAATCAGCATTATATTCATAGACTTTAAAGCCTCGTTCATCCATACAAAAATCTAACCGCCCAGTAATCATTTGGTAACGGCGCTGCTGCCATGAAAGTCTTAATCTTGGCCATAATATTTCTGGGATATTAAAATTAAGTAATAAATTATCGTTCTTTAATACTTTATCTGTGGCATGCAAATACATTAAATGTAATTCATTGGTTGCTCGAATAAGCTCTTGTTCGGCACTTTCAGAAATAGTGAAATAGCGATAGTGATCATCATGACTAATAGCATGACCTGTCGCTGAAACATACGCACTTTCTAATGGATCTGATTCATTTAACCAATTTTTATCAAATTGACCTTGGTTTTCAATATGCGCGCTATGAATTTCAAGTAACGGTTTAGGAATTTTAGGTTGCGGTAAACTATATTCAGTCTTGTCAGTTTGAATCATCCACCCTAAGATTTTCGTGTCATCAAACGAGTCATGTAGTTGGTAACCGTCACTGGTCACTGTCATTTTAAGTTCACGAGTCCATTGCTGCCCAATTGGTAAACGCTTATGTATGACATTTTGTTCTGCTATCCGTACTTTATCTTTAAATACTTCAGTAATGATAGCCACATGACCTGTACGGTCAAAAAAACCACCATCATCCCAAACAAGTAACGCACCAGCCTCGGGCTTCTTTTTGCTTCCGTTTGCAAAAGCTTGCAAAGGTAAAATCGCTTCATTAACAACTTTCCTTAGAAAACGTAGTGAAAAAATTTCATGCGCCATACCAACATCTGTAAAAACAATACCATAGTTTAAAAATAAAAATCGCCTTGCAAATTCAACGCATTGCCATTTATATCCCATATATTCATAACCAGAATAGCTACGAAAAGATGCATCATTAGGGTATTGTTTTTGATCTAAAGTTTCATAATCAGATGAATAAATGGCAACGCCACCTGGCGCATACCCTAATAATGTACCAAAAGGTTCTTTATTATTGGACTTAGATGACATGTTATTTTAGCCTTATTAGTAAATAGCAAGATACGTTAATTACACTATGTTATAATTTTCTATCATAGATCAAAATATATACTTTAAAAAGCAATGTTTATTATTCGTTACTTGAAGAATAGTAAATTGCCTATATATAGTGTTTATTCTTGGTAGTCGTAACGATACATCGAACCAAATAAACGAGAAAAATAAAATTATGCAAAAAACTAAATTAAATGAGTTATTAGAGTTCCCATGCTCTTTTACCTATAAAGTAATGGGAGAAGCAAAACCAGAGCTTGTAGACAAAGTGGTATCAGTGATTCAACGCCATGCTCCTGGCGATTATACGCCATCAATCAAACCTAGTAGTAAAGGTAATTATCATTCTGTATCAATTACCATTAATGCAACGCATATCGATCAGGTCGAAAATCTTTATAAAGAATTAGGCGAAATCGATATTGTAAGAATGGTTTTATAGTGTTTTACTTTTTGCTAAAAATTGAAAGTCTTATCGGTATAGATAAGGCTTTCTGCTATACGATAAAAAATTCAATAAAATCAATACTCTATCTGAATGATTTTTAGTGAATATTCATCTTTATTACAACAAAAGAATTAATTAGAAAATATTATAGAATCAATGTATTTTATTAAGATATTCAAATTAGTATTGTATAAGCAGTGACATAAATTCATTCAAGATGATAAAGCGCAAGATAGTGTTAACTGCCTTGCGCTTTTAATAAAAAACAAATTATCCTAAAATTTTCACTAATTCTTTTGTTACTTCAGTTACAGCTTGCGTTCCATCAATACGGAAATATTGTGTCCGCCCTTCTTTGGCTTCATGCTGATAATAACTAATTAGTGGTTTAGTCAAATCGTGATATTCAACAAGGCGTTTACGAACGATTTCTTCGTTATCATCTTTGCGAATAGTAAGTGGTTCACCAGTCACATCATCAACATTTTCAACCTTTGGTGGATTATGGCGAATGTGATAAACACGACCTGAAGGAGCATGAATTCGTCGCCCGCTCATACGATCAATAATCACTGCGTCTGGTACATCAAATTCAAGCACATAGTCAACATCTATGCCAGCTGTTTTCATTGCATCTGCTTGTGGAACCGTGCGAGGGAAGCCATCTAGCAAAAAGCCATTAGCGCAATCGCTTTGTGCAATACGTTCTTTAACTAATGCAATAACGAGTTCATCGGTAACTAGCTTACCGGCATCCATTAACTCCTTAGCTTGTAAACCAAGTGGACTACCAGCTTTTACTGCTGCTCGCAACATATCACCAGTTGAAATTTGAGGAATACCATATTTTTGCATAATAAATTGTGCTTGTGTTCCCTTTCCAGCTCCTGGTGCTCCTAATAAAATAATTCTCATAAAATAACCTCTTATAGCTTTAATATAAATAAAGCTTCTATTCTGGTAAATAATGAAATATCACCTTACTGCTGGATATTAAACCATCAGTTGGGCAAATATAGTTAACCGCTCCACAACCTTTGATCATTTGAGCTTTTTGCAAACAAGTTGGGCAAATATACTGTTCAAGATAATGTTGCTTACAATGAGGACAATTAAAATTCTGTGGCGAAACAACACTCATTTTATGATGACACTTTGGACAAAGGCCTTCTTTCCCTGAATCATTCATTAATTTTCCTGACATAAATTAGTTTCGCCCTCTTACATGCTTCATTAATCGACGACGTTTACGTTGCTGTGATGCAGTTAAAGTATTTTTTCTACCTTCGAATGGGTTAGCCCCTTCTTTAAACTGAATTCGAATTGGTGATCCCATGATTTTTAGTGATCGTCTAAAATAGTTCATCAAATAACGTTTATAAGAATCTGGTAGATCTTCTACTTGGTTACCATGAATCACAACAATTGGTGGATTATAACCACCAGCATGTGCATATTTTAGTTTAACACGTCGTCCTCGAACTAAAGGCGGCTGATGGTCATCTTGTGCCATTTGCATAATCTTGGTTAATAATGCGGTATTAACACGACGTGTTGCACAATCATATGCTTCTTGAATCGAATCAAATAAGTTACCAACACCACTACCATGCAAGGCAGAAATAAAGTGCACACGAGCAAAATCAATAAAATTTAATCTATCATCTAATGTCGTTTTAACTTGCTCTTTGATATCTTGTGATAAACCATCCCATTTATTAACGGCTATTACAAGTGAGCGCCCACTATTAATAATAAAACCAAGTAATGATAAGTCTTGATCGGATACACCTTCTCTGGCATCAATAACTAAAATAACTACATTAGCATCTTCAATTGCTTGTAACGTTTTAATAACTGAAAATTTTTCAACTGTTTCAGTAACTTTTCCTCGTTTACGTACACCAGCCGTATCAATTAAGATATACTCACGTTCATCTCGATTCATTGGTATATAGATACTGTCTCGAGTTGTCCCAGGCATATCATATACAACAACTCGCTCTTCACCTAAAATTCGATTAGTTAGTGTTGACTTACCAACATTTGGTCGGCCAACAATAGCAACTTTAATAGGTTGATTGATTAATGATTCTGTTCCATCAACAAAATCATCACATAATTCAGTTAGATCATCTAATTGTTGATTATCATCCGAGTTATTATCTTCGTTATTATCGAACTGGAAAATAGGATCTAATACAGTTTCAATTAATGAACTTACGCCACGACCATGACTAGCTGCAATTGGATGAATTTCTCCCAATCCTAAACCATAAAAATCAGAAATCGCAGTATCGACATCAATACCATCAATTTTATTGGCTACTAAAAAAGTAGCTTTATCGCGAGAACGGAGATGTTTTGCAATAGCATGATCAGCTGGCATTGCACCAGCTCTAGCATCAACCAAGAAAAGAACAATATCAGCTTCTTCTATTGCTTGCAGGGATTGTTCAGCCATAAAGCTTTCAACCCCATCTTCTGTTCCATCAATACCACCAGTATCAATCAAGATATATTCATGGCCCTTGATCTCAGCTCTTCCATATTTACGATCACGAGTTAATCCAGGAAAGTCAGCCACTAAGGCATCTCGAGTTCGTGTTAACCGATTAAATAGAGTCGACTTTCCAACATTTGGACGACCAACAAGCGCTACAACAGGTACCATGTTTCTTCTCTAGATTACTTTAATTCTTTGTAAAGGCGTAAATATCACCATTTTTAGCTTGGACAATTAACTTATTGCTTACAACTAATGGTTTAGATATTAATCCGCTACTACTCACTTGTGTTTTAGCAACAAGTTCACCGTTTTCAGCATTTAACCAATATAGGTAACCTTCAAAATCACCAAACACGACATAATTTTGGTAGATGACAGGATCAGTTAACAAACGATGAGTAAAGTTTGACTGAGTCCAAAGTTCTCCGCCACCACTCTTAGCGATGGCCCGAACATTGTCATCCTGATCAATAACAAACAATCTATCGGTATCAACAGCAAAGCTATGAATAGATCCAAGTACTTTACGCCAAACAGTTTGACCATTACTTAAATCAAGCGCAACAACACTACCATTATAACCAACAGAATAGACTAAATTACCTTCAACTACCGGAGTAGAATCAACATCATTTAATTTTGCTATTTCTGTAGAGCCTGATGGCTGTGAAATGCGTTGTTGCCAAATTAATTGGCCATCATTAATATAGTAAGCATTTACTCGACCATTATCATCACCAACGATTGCTGCACCATGAGCGATAGTGGGTGTAGAGTTACCTCTTATTGATAATGTTGGAACTTCGAAGGAAACATCCCACAAATAATCACCAGTGTCACGATTAATACCTTGAAGAACACCATTAGCAGTATGAATTATTAATTTGTTATCAGAAGATACCGGGCGGGCAAGTACTTCCCCTTTCACTGCTTTTTCCCAAACAACTCTACCGTTGAGACGATCTAACGCATAGACAATGGCACGTTCACTACCTACATAGACATATTTATCATCAGCACTTACACCACCTGAAAATAGTGCAGTTTTACTACTGAAAAGTGTACTTTTAGATAAATTGACATCCCATATAGTATTACCGCTTGATAAATCAATTGCCTTAACTTGTCCACTACGACTCGCTACATAGATAGCATTATCATAATTAATCGGACCTAATAATGAATAAATATGAGTATTACCAGCAGTACTATTTTTCCATACTTGTTGAATAGAAAATTGATTATCTACTTTCGGTGACGGTGCAATTTGTACAATCTCATCTTCTTTACCGAATAAAGAACACCCAGCTAGTGAAAAAACAAAAACACCAACAAAAAGATATTTTGATAACTTCATTGTATAGACCCTTATAGCAGGATAAATTAATTTTTACTTTCTTCAGATGCAGCTTGTTTCGCTTTAGCTTCTTGCTCTGCTTTTTCTTTGGCTGCTTGAGCCTCTTTTTCTGCCTTTTCTTTAGTAGCTAAAACTTCTTGTTCAACTTCTTGTTTTGCTTTTAAATATTCAGCTTGGTTCAACTTCATTTTAATACTTTCTTCTAAATCTTTAGTTGGTGAAGAAGTCAAAGCAACATTATAAGCACTCACTGCGTCAGCATAACGAGTCATTTTAACAAGCACATCACCTCGGAGATCATTAATTACGGCACCCCAACTTTCATTAGTTACATTACCTAAAGATGTTAGGCTTTCTTGATATTGACCTTGTTGATACTGTAAGCGTGCTATACGAATATTGGTAATCGCTTTAACAGGCTCTGAATCCGCTTTCTTTAATGCATCAACTAACAAGGCTTGTGCCTCAGGATAATCTTTTAATACCTCAACATAAAATTTTGCTGCACGCAAATTAGCAAACACGCTATAAATAGTATCGTTGTTTTTAGCAAAAGATACTAATTCATTAACAGAATCTGGTTTATTATCATCTAATTGAGCAATTAATTGTTCATACTTATCTGATGATGCTATCGCCTTTTCAACTTTATATGATTGCCAATAACGCCAGCCATAAAAGGCCAATAATCCAATCACAATAATGGCAACCATAATTTTCCATGTTTTAGCAAAAAAACCTTTTATCTCTTCAATTTGTTCTTCACTGGATAACTGATGACTCACGTTTTTCTCCTATTTCCTTTACTTAATAGACAAACAAGTTTGGACAATATCTGCTTGTGCCACTTCAACTTGTTCGCCTGTTTGTAAATTTTTAATCATTACTGTCTGATTAGCTAATTCATTTTCACCAATAATAACTGCTATCTTAGCACCTAATTTATCTGCTTTTGTAAATTGTTTCTTAAAATTACTGCTACCATAATTTGTCATGATTCGCCAATCAGGTAGACCATCACGCAATTGCTCTGCAACACTTTGAGCAACTGAAATGGTTTTTTCATCACCAGAGGTGATCATATAAATATCAATCGAATTATCACCATTAAATGATGGATTAACCGCTTGAACTAATAATACTAAACGTTCAACTCCCATTGCAAAACCAACTGCTGGTGTTGGTTTTCCTCCAAGTTGGCCTACAAGACCATCATATCGTCCACCACCGCAAACGGTTCCCTGTGCCCCTAGGCTGTTAGTTACCCATTCAAAAACTGTTCGATTATAGTAATCCAAACCGCGTACTAATCTTTGATTAATATTATATTCTATCCCAGCACTATCCAATAGTCGGCATAAGCTTTCGAAGTGAATTTTGGACTCCTCATCTAAATAATCAAACAATTTTGGAGCTTGATTCAGCAGCTCTTGAACAACTGGATTTTTTGAATCAAGTATGCGCAACGGATTAGTATACATTCTACGTAAACAATCTTCATCCAATTTATCTTTATATTGTTCAAGAAAAGTAACTAATGCATTTCGATAGTTGACCCTAGCCTCAAGCGAACCAATTGAATTAAGTTCAAGAGAAGTATGCTGTTCGATACCAAGTGCTCTCCAAAAACGAGCCGTTAATAAAATCAGCTCGGCGTCAATATTGGGCCCTTCAAGTCCAAAGACTTCAACACCAAATTGATGAAATTGACGATAACGCCCTTTTTGGGGTTTTTCGTAACGAAATGCTGGTCCTAAATACCAAAGGCGTTGTTCTTGATTATAAAAAAGTCCGTGCTCAATTCCTGCACGAACACAACCTGCAGTAATTTCAGGGCGTAAAGTAATGCTTTCATCATTTCGATCATTGAAAGTATACATCTCTTTTTCGACAATATCGGTGATTTCTCCGACCGCTCGCTTAAATAGTGCGGTATCTTCAACAATAGGTGTTCTAATTTCGTTGTAGCCATAACTGTTTAGTACACCTTTAACGATTTTTTCAATCTGTTGCCAACTTGCACTATCTGTTGGGAGTAAATCGTTCATCCCTCGTATAGATTGGATCTTTTTCTCTGTCATTTATTTATTCACTATCTAATAAAATTATAATTCAGTTGCTGCAATTCTGTTTTTCAATATTAATGCTTTAGCACGAATTCTAGCTTCTAATTCATCAATCATTTGTTCATTATCAATACGACCAATACGTACACCATCTTCATAAAAACCACTTTTGTTATGACCGCCAGCAACTCCCATAGTTGAAGCTAATGCCTCCCCAGGACCGTTAACCACACAACCAATAATTGATACATCCATCGGTGTAATAATATCTTCTAATCGCTGTTCTAATGTATTGACTGTATTAATCACATCAAACTCTTGGCGAGAACAGGTTGGACAGGCAATAAAATTAATACCACGAGACCGTATACGCAGCGATTTTAAAATATCAAATCCAACTTTCACTTCTTCTGTAGGATCAGCAGCTAAGGAAACTCGAAGTGTATCGCCAATGCCTTCTGATAGCAATAACCCCAATCCAATGGCCGATTTAATAGCACCACTTCGAACACCACCTGCTTCAGTTATACCTAGATGTAATGGCTGCTTTATTTGCTTAGCTAGCAATCGATAAGCATCAACGGCAGTAAACACATCAGATGCTTTTACACTGACTTTAAACTGCTCAAAATTAAGTCGATCAAGTATATCGACATGGCGCATCGCTGATTCAACTATCGCTTTTGGTGTAGGTTCACCATACTTTTCTTGAATATCTTTTTCTAGAGAACCAGAATTAACGCCGATTCGTATCGGGATATTTTTATCTTTAGCACAATCAACAACAGCTCGAATTCTTGATTCATTACCTATGTTGCCAGGATTGATTCTTAAGCAATCAACGCCATATTCAGCAACTTTTAATGCAATACGATAATCAAAATGAATATCAGCAATGAGTGGAACTTTTGCCTGCTGCTTAATAAATTTAAAAGCTTCAGCTGCATCCATTGTAGGTATAGAAACACGCACAATATCTACACCAACACGTTCAAGTGCTTGAATTTGGGCTACTGTTTTTTCTACATCTGTGGTTCGAGTATTTGTCATTGATTGAACTGCAATCGGAGCTCCACTACCAATAGGAACATTGCCGACATAAATTCGGGTAGATTCTCGTCTAACAATTGGTGAATCTTGATGACTCATACATACTTAACCATTTTACAAAATAACTAGTAATGATCTTAACAAGATTTAAGACAAATGTCTGTATGAGAATAAGAAAATTTGCTAACTATTAACACGAGTAGCTGAGGCTGGAGAAATATAATGACTTACTTCAATAAGATTACTTTTATTATCTTTATTGGCATAATATAAAATTACACCAAGCGCACAAAGAATTATAAATATTCCCCAAAAAATAAAAGGAGCTTTTCTAGTTCTTTTTGTTTTAAATGCTTGCGTTTGAACTTTCTTTTGTTGAGACTTAGATTGTTTAGTTAATTCATCGAAATACGGTTGATAGTGTTCTGATGATAAGCCAACAATTTCGGCATAAGAACGAATATAACCTTTTACAAAAACAAGTGGGGCGTGAGGTAATTGGTCATTTTCGATATCAACAATTACTGTCTTTCGCACATGAATTTTATTGGCAATATCATCTTGAGTTAAACCCATTTGTTCTCGTAAATCAACGAGCATCACTCCTAATGAAATATTATCCATCATACCCTCATTTAATACTAATCGTTAGCTAATTTAATCTTTACAAACAGTTACATATTTTTACAATTAATCAATTTTATTTGCATTAAACCATTGTGCTGGTTTTTCAATTTCATTTTGAGCTGCAACTAATTGTAATTCATATTCATCTTGTTTTAAGGTTTCAAGCATAACCGCATACACGGCCGAAGTAGTATGTTCTAAAGCTTCAACCAATGATTTCCCAAGTAAAACATTAGCTAAAAAAAGTCCACTTGTCATATCACCAACACCAACGGGTTGTCTTACACCAAAGTCAACTAGTGGTCGGTCAATATGCCATGCTTCTTCGCTAGTTACAAGCAACATTTCAAAGCGATCAAGTTTATATCCAGCTCTGCTTAAATGTTTAACTAAAATCGCTTTAGGCCCTTTTTTACATAACTCTCGACAAGCTAAAATTGCTTCATCAACATTATTAATACGTTGTTTTCCATTAAGCTCTTCAAGTTCCAAAATATTGGGTGCCATCATATCAGCCATAGGCAATGCTGTATTGCATAAAAACTCAGAAACACCTGGTGCAACAAAACATCCTTTTTCAGGATGTCCCATTACAGGATCGCAAAAGTAAATAGCATTAGGATTAACAGCTTTTACTTTTTTAACTATTTCAATAATTGCATTACCTTGTTCAGGTGATCCCATATAACCACTTAATACTGCATCACACCGTTTCAATTCATCAATTTCATTAATTCCATCAGCAATTTCGCTTAAATGCGATGCAGACATTACCGTTCCAGTCCATTGTCGATATTGAGTATGATTAGAAAATTGTACGGTGTTTAAAGGCCAAACATTTACGCCTATTCGACGCATAGGAAATACAGCCGCACTATTCCCTGCATGACCAAATACAACATGTGACTGAATCGATAAAATATTTCTCATGAAATTAACTCCAAATTAACAAACAGTAATATTTTTTACCACGACGAAGTAAAGTATAACGATTATATAGTTTATCGCTATCAGTAAAATGATAATCAGTTGTAGTGTTACGTTCACCATTAACAGAAATAGCATTAGATTCAATCATCGTTCTAGCTTGTCCTCTTGATGGTGCAAATTCCGCATTAACAATTGCTTGTTGTAAATCAACATTTTCCTCAACAGCTAATGTTGGCATACCATCTTGAGCTAATTGTTCAAAATCAGCTTCAGACAAGTCAGTTAATTTACCAGAGAATAGACTTTCTGTAATACGTTTTGCTGCGATCAATCCTTCTTCACCATGAACTAAGCGTGTAACTTGCTCAGCAAGTACATATTGAGCTCGTGGTGCAACACCACTATTTTTATCTTCCTCTTCCAATGCATCAATTTCACTTAGAGGCATAAATGTGAAGAATTTTAAGAATCGATAAACATCAGCATCAGCAGTATTTATCCAGAATTGATAGAATTTATAAGGACTTGTCTTCTTAGGGTCTAACCATACGGCACCACTTTCAGTTTTACCAAATTTGGTCCCATCGGATTTAGTGATTAACGGTACAGTCAAACCATAAACTTGTTTTTGATGTAAACGACGGGTTAAATCAATACCTGCAGTAATATTACCCCACTGATCAGATCCACCAATTTGTAAAACAACATCATGTGATTTATTCAAACAAGCAAAATCATAAGATTGTAACAAGCTATAAGAAAATTCAGTAAATGAAATACCCACCTCATCACGATCTATACGTTGTTTTACTGATTCTTTATTAATCATCGCATTAACTGAAAAATACTTACCAACATCACGTAAAAATGTCAGTACATTCATGCCACTAAACCAATCATAGTTATTAGCCACAATCGCTGAATTTTCACCACAATTAAAATCTAAAAATGGTGACACTTGTTGTTTGATCTTTTCACTCCACTCAATAACTGTTTCCTCAGTATTAAGTTTTCGTTCAACAGCTTTAAAACTTGGATCGCCAATTAATCCAGTTGCTCCCCCTACAAGCGCAACAGGTTTATGACCAGCTAACTGAAAACGTTTTAAACAAAGTAATGGAACTAAATGACCGAGATGCAAACTATCTGCTGTTGGATCAAAACCACAATAAAGCGCAATAGGATTTTGTTCAATTTGTTCTATTAGTGCTTTTTCATCAGTAAGCTGAGCAATCAGCCCACGTTCTTGTAGTTGTTTGATCACATTTTTTGTCATGATATTTTACCTATTAAATTTATTACAGTTATATTCTAGTTTAAATAAAATTTATTCTAATTTATTTTGTTGTGATAACGTTTATACGCTTGTTTAAAATGATCTGCTACTGTTTCGTTTGGTTTTTTATCAAAAAGACTAAAAATAATAATAGCTATAGAAGCAAATAAAAATCCAGGGATAAGCGAATACAAATTAAACCAATTAAAATTAATCCATAGCAACACAGTTACAGTACCAGTTATCATTCCAGCTAGCGCTCCATTACGTGTCATACGTGACCAAAAAACAGAAAATACGATTATAGGACCAAACGCCGCACCAAATCCAGCCCAAGCATGACTCACTAAATCAAGTACACTATTATTTGGATTAATAGCTAATAAAATAGCAATAACTGAAACTAATAGCACCATTATACGACCAACCCAAACCAGTTCCTTCTGTTTTGCTTTTGGTCTAAAAAACGCACGATAAAAATCTTCTGTTAGAGCACTTGAGCAAACTAATAACTGACAACTTAATGTACTCATGACTGCAGCTAAAATAGCTGCCAACAAAATACCAGCAATCCAAGGATTAAAAAGTAATTTCGACAATTCGATAAAAATACGTTCATGTTTACCATCGTTAATCAAGTAAGATAAATCTGGATTATGAGCAAAAAAGGCGATACCAAAAAAACCAACCGTGATTGCGCCAGCTAAACACAAAATCATCCATGTCATACTAATCCGTCGAGCGTTTTTCATTACTTCATGTGAATCAGCAGCCATAAATCTGGCTAAAATATGAGGTTGCCCAAAATATCCAAGCCCCCAACCTAATAATGAAATAATGGCAATAAAATCCATATGAGCAAATAAATTGGTATAATCTGAATTGAGCGATTCAATATATATCAATGCATCAGAAAGCCCACCAGCATTCACCATAACCATAATTGGCGTTAGAATAAGTGCAAACATCATTAAACTAGCTTGAATAGTATCAGTCCAGCTTACTGCTAAAAAACCACCGATAAACGTATAGGCAATTGTTGCACCTGCACCCGCTAACATCGCCCAGCCATAGCTCATACCAAATGTACTCTCGAATAACTTTGCGCCTGCAACTACACCAGAAGCACAATAAATGGTAAAAAATATTAGAATAATGACAGCTGAAATAATGCGTAGAAGTGAGCTTTTATCATCAAATCGACGAGCAAAATAATCGGGTAAAGTTAATGAATTATGATTGATTTCAGTAAAGACTCGTAATCGTCCTGCAATGAGTAGCCAATTTAAATAAGCACCAATAATCAATCCGATTGCAATCCAACTTTGTGAAATACCAAACAAAAAAACAGCACCAGGTAATCCCATTAATAGCCAACCACTCATATCTGATGCGCCAGCTGAAAGCGCAGTCACAACACTACCGATACGACGCCCACCTAAAATATAATCACCAAAATTTTGCGTTGAGCGAAACGCAAAAAAACCTATGGCAATCATGCCTAAAATATATACAGCAAAGGTGACAATCATTGGTAAGGGCATATCTTTAAAAAACCTTATTTGATAAAATTAAGAAATAGTACGCTAGCTTATCATAAAATGACTATGCTAAAAAGTCAGTGAGTATAAATGTGAATAGACAAATAATAAAAAACTAAACAACATTAAAAATAAAAATATCTTACAATTATTAATCAGTATGTTTCATCGTTCCCATCTATATTAAAAAAACTAAAGGCAACTTACAGATAAACAGTAAATAAAAGTATATAATATGCACCTTACTATTTTTTAATAAAATTATTTTGTGAAACAATCTACCCGAATTCAAATTCTAGAAAGATTAAAGGATCATATTAAAGATCCAACAACAGAACTAGTGTATGAAACACCTTTTGAACTATTAATCGCAGTAGTACTTTCTGCTCAAGCGACTGACGTTAGTGTAAACAAAGCCACAAAACCACTGTTTGCTATTGCAAATACGGCTGAACAAATTTTGGCTCTTGGTATTGAGAAATTAAAAAGCTACATCCGCACCATTGGCCTTTATAACAGTAAAGCAGATAACATTATAAAAACATGTCAAATTTTGGTAGATAAATATCAGGGTGAAGTCCCTGAAAGTTTTGATGCACTAATTGAATTACCGGGTGTTGGTCGTAAAACGGCAAATGTTGTGTTAAACACCGCTTTCGGTTGGCCTACCATTGCAGTTGATACACACATATTTAGAGTAAGCAACCGTACAGGTTTTGCACCAGGTAAAACGGTAGAGGTTGTTGAAGAAAAATTACTGAAAGTCGTACCTAAAGAATATAAAATAAATTGTCACCACTGGCTAATATTACATGGCCGTTATACCTGTATTGCTAGAAAGCCTAGATGTGGATCCTGTGTTATAGAAGATTTGTGCGAATTTAAAGAAAAAATTTACCCAGAGTAGAAATCAATGCCAAATAAATTTAATTTAGACCAAGATGATATAAACTTGTTTAAAAATAGTATTGGTAACATCACCAAAAAACTAAAACAAGATACTGTCGTTCATAAACCACAAAAACGTTCACAAAAAGCAATAGAAACCCAAAAACAGCAATATGAAAAAATTAATGCTGAATTTTATTTTTCTGATGATTATCAGCCGCTATTGCAAGAAGACCCAATTCGCTATAGCCGAGAAAATGCAGATCCCTACGAAGTAAAAAAATTGCGCCGTGGATTTTATGAACCAGAATTCTTTTTGGATCTACATGGGTTAACTCAACAAGAGGCTAAAAAAGAAATTGCCGCTCTTATCGCAGCATGTTTACATGAAAGAGCTCATTGTGCTTGTATCATGTATGGACATGGGAAAAACATCTTAAAAAAACAAACACCCATGTGGCTAGCTCAACATCCTCATGTTATCTGTTTTCATCAAGCGCCTAAAGAATTTGGTGGCAACGCAGCACTTCTCATTTTATTTGATATCGAGAACAAACTAATAAATAGTTAGCTTTTGAAAACTTAACTATCTAGATAATCATAAAAATAATTTTTTACTCTTCTTCCGTCAATTTTCATCTAAACCTTTGTGATGACATTAGCATGTAGATAAAAAACAAAAAATAAAATAACGTTAACTAAAGAATAATGTTTAAAAAATAGTTGTTAATAACATAAAACAAAAAAACCAGCTTAGCGATAACGTCAAGCTGGTAAACATTGGAAGCAATGTGAGCAATGTCATACTTTTTCAAAAGCCTCTAAAGCTCTAACAAAGTACGAATTAATGATAATGATTATCATTAACAAAATCAAGCATTTTTTTATTTTTCTAAGCTAAATAAAAATAAACGCTTTATTCACTAATTTCATAATAAGAGGATTGATATTTAACAATATAAAAAATAAGCAGAATATTCCTATTCTGCTTTTTATAAAAAATTATACGCAATGGCTAATTTAGGCGAAATAAAATAGAGTATAATACTTATTATTTTTGATAAATAAATTCAACACCTTCTTCATCGCTTTCGTCCCAGTCATCAAAATCATCGTCATCATCAAAAGCCTCATCCATTGCTTGTTGATGGTAATCATCCCACATAAATTCCACTTTTTCAGGTGATGACTCTTCTTGTTCGGCTTCACGTGGATGCGCATTGATATATTCCATTAAGTCCCAACATAAGGCCTTTATACCTTCTTGATTAATGGCTGAAATAATATAATATTTATCTTGCCAATCAAGTGCCCTAGCTATTTCAGCTGCACGTTTAGCGCTCTCTTCAGGACCTAATACATCCATTTTATTAAATACCAACCAACGTGGTTTATTAGCTAATTTTTCACTATATTGTTGAACCTCTTTGATTATTACTTTAGCATTTTCTATCGGATCTGATTCATCTACTGGTGCCATATCGATCAAATGAACTAAAACACGACAACGTTCAAGATGTTTTAAGAAACGAATACCAAGTCCTGCACCGTCTGATGCCCCCTCTATTAAACCAGGAATATCAGCAACAACAAAACTTTGTTCGTTATCCATTCTTACTACACCTAAACTAGGCACTAAAGTAGTAAATGGGTAATCTGCAACTTTTGGTTTAGCAGCTGAAACTGAGCGAATAAAAGTTGATTTACCAGCATTAGGCAAGCCCAACATCCCCACATCAGCAAGTAACAATAATTCTAATAATACATCGCGCTTTTCACCTGGAGTACCATCAGTTTTTTGTCTTGGCGCACGATTTACCGATGATTTAAAACGCGCATTTCCAAGCCCATGAAAACCGCCCTTGGCAACCAATACTTTTTGTTGGTGATGCGTTAAATCACCAATAATTTCACCTGTATATTTGTCGGTAATTCGTGTTCCCACAGGCACTTTAACGGTAATATCTCGACCACGCTTACCCGTACAATCAGAACCCTGTCCATTTTGGCCACGCTCAGCGCGGTAATTTTTTTCAAACTGAAAATCAACTAATGTATTTAAATTCTCATCAGCAATAAAAAAGACATCACCACCATCACCACCGTCGCCACCATCAGGACCACCTTTAGGTATATACTTTTCTCGGCGAAAACCGACACAACCATTTCCACCATCTCCAGCTTCAACACGGATTGATGCTTCATCAACAAATTTCATTATTCTTCCCCTTTATTGCGGTTAATTAGCCAGCCTTTCCTTGGATGCCAAATATAATGCCCAATGGTCGCAAACATAGCACCCGCAACAACAGATACTGCACCAATATAACCTAAAATATTTAAATATTGCATAGCAAACTTTTCAGGCCAAATTAAAGCAAACAAATCTGAAAAGATGAGCGAAAATAATGGCGTTAAAGTTGTTATTGCACTCACTTGTGCTGCTTGCCAGCGCTCCATAGCCATCACTAACGCACCATAAGCAATAATAGTATTTAAACCACAAAATATGATAGCAAACAGTTGAGTTGCATCAGCATTTATAATTTTACTTGACGACGTAAAAGGCAACAAAAAAACAGTACAAATAAGGTAAATTAACCAAAGTAACTGTTCTGCACGTAATTTCTGTAATAGTACTTTTTGAGCAAGCGCATAGCAAGCCCATGATACCGAAGCCAGTAAACCAAACCACACACCAATACCATACGAAGACATATTAGAAAACAGATCTACAATATTTTTATTAAAAAATAACGCAAGCCCAACTAATAATACTAAAATACCAATAATTTGAGTCGGCCTGAGTCGCTCTCTAAAAATAAAAGCACTTGAAATCATAAAAATCACAATGCCAGTTTGCCCGACAACCTGAGCGGTTGTAGCTGAAAGATACTGAACTGCACTAGCAAACAGTGCAAAATTACCCAACAACCCAAAACCTGCAATCATCAATAAAACAAAACGACGATGTTTTCTGAACATCATTAAATTAGGAAATTGCTTTTTGTAAGCCAACCAAATAGTAATACCAAGAGCTGAAATAGCCAATCTCGACCAAGCTAATGTCAATGGATCAACAACCACTAGCGCATATTTCATTGCAATTGGCACAATGCCCCACATCACTGCGGTTAACATGGCAAGTGCAAAACCTAATTTAACATTTTGCTGCTTTATCATATCACCATCAATTTTATATTAACTTCAAGAAATGAAAAAAGCCCCACAATAATTGTGAGGCTTCTAAAACTTTTTGAACCGTTTATGAATTAGCTGTTAGCAACTACACTAACATAACGACGATTCTTAGGTCCTTTAACTTCAAACTTTACTTGTCCATCAATTAAGGCAAATAAGGTATGATCACGACCACAACCTACATTAGTGCCTGGGTGGAATTGAGTTCCACGTTGACGAACTAAAATGTTACCAGCAAGAACTTCTTGACTACCATAACGTTTAACACCTAAACGTTTACTTTGGGAATCACGACCATTACGTGATGAACCACCAGCCTTCTTATGTGCCATTGTTCGATACTCCTATTAAGCGATTGCAGTGATCTTCACATCAGTGAACCACTGACGGTGACCTTGTTGTTTACGATAGTGTTTACGACGACGGAATTTAACAATTTTCACTTTATCGCCACGACCGTGTTCAACAATTTCTGCTTTAATTGTTGCACCTTCAACAAACGGAGCACCAACTTTGATGTCTTCACCATTTGCTACCATTAAAACTTTATCGAAAACAACTTCTGCACCTGTTTCGACTTCAATTTTTTCCAAGCGAACGACTTGTCCTTCGCTAACTCGGTGTTGTTTACCACCACTTTGGAAAACTGCGTACATACTTAACTCCGCAATAAAAAGCAGACGATTACTTGATTAAACATATATGTCTGCGTGATTAATCTTATAGGGCGTGAATTTTACGCAAATTTTATTCTTGTTGCAAGCGCTGTTTAACAAAAGATCGCAAAAAGTTACAAAAAAGATCAGATAGATACTCTTTTCAAGCTACAATAACCATAAATTACTATTTAGCTAAAATAAAATTACAAAATAATATTGAGTGTTTATATGTCGAAAATAAAAATTCGCCCCACCGAATCAATTATTAATCGTTTAACACTATTACTGTTCTGTTTAGGTGCTATTGCTTTAATCGCTTTATCATTTTCAATCCAGGTAGCCAATGATACAAAAGGTGGGGCATATATGGTTAATCAATTAGGCTTACTAAGAATGAAGAACTACCAAATACTAACAATGGTTCCACTCAATAAGAAAGATTATGATAATTTAAATATTTTTATTAATATTTCTTCATCACAAAAACATTTAACGCTTTTAAAACGCTATAATTTAATTAATGAATTTAATCAGTTAGAAACTGATTGGAATACTCGACTTATTACTAAAATACAGCAAGCACAAAAAATCGATGAAATAAGAATTGATATTGAAAGCTATGTTGCTCGTATCAACCATTTGGTAGATAAGATTGATCAAAAAACCGAAAACAAAATTTATTATATTTCTCAAGTACAACAATTATTTATTGTTATTATCGTAATTTTTTTAGCTGTTCAAATTTATTACTTACGTTACTACCTTCTTGCACCATGGCAAAAATTAGTTAGTATGGCTGAAGCAATTTCTAGCCACAATTTTAAATCGCGTTTTAATATTAAAAGCAGAAAGAATGAATTTGATCTTTTAGGGCTAGCTTTTAACAAAATGTCCGAGCAAATTGAATCACAATATTTATTGTTAGAAAAACAAGTTGCAGAAAAAACAGCTAAATTACAACAAACCAATAAAATTGTTTCATTTCAATATCAAACAATTAAGCAACTACATACTTCAGAGCCATTGTGTGAACGTTTTCTAAAAATACTACACAAATTAGAAGATTTAGTACCATTAACTCAATTTAAAATCCGTTTTTATGAATCAAATGATCCTGAGCATTATCAACAAATCAGTTACGATAATGAGCAAAAATTACCTTATTGCCAAAATTCTAAATGCAAAGCTTGTTTAAGCTCATCAAAATCTTATCAAAAAAATAACTTTCAACGCCATTGGCACCTTCAAGAAAACGGGGAAAAATATGGGATATTATTTGCTTTGCAGCCAAAAAATATCATATTAACCAATGAACAAGAAAACTTAATTGTGGGAGTTATCGAGCAAATGACTACTGCAATGAAGCTCGATAGACAAATTGAACAACAAAAACAATATTTATTAATAAAAGAACGCTCAGCAATGGCCAGAGAGCTGCATGATTCCATTGCTCAATCTCTATCTTGTTTAAAAATACACCTCAGCTGCTTACAAATGCAATCAGATTTAACATCACAAAGCAGTATTGATTTATTGGCAACAATGCGTAAAGAAGTCAATATAACCTACTCTCAACTAAGAGAACTAATTACCTCTTTTCGCTTACGCCTTAACCAAACGGGTTTTTATGCAAATTTAATGGAATTAATTGAGGAATTTAATCAAAAATTACAATTTAATATTCAGTTTGAATATTTATTGCCGCTGAATATTATCAATAGTAAATATGCATTTCATTTATTACAAATTATTCGTGAAGGACTAAATAACATATATAAACATGCTAAAGCCACACAGGTTATTGTCAGTTTAAAAATTGATGATCATCAAATTATTTCCGTCTGTATTGAGGATAATGGCATTGGTTTACAAAACAATATTAAACAGGATAATAGTTATGGTCTAATCATTATGCGTGATAGAGTTGAAATACTAAATGGTAATTTAACAATAAACAGTCCTCCCCACAAAGGGACACAAATTATGATAGCATTTAAGGTTAATAAAACCATTTCATTCAAAGCAATAGAAGAGTAAAAATGGAACAAATAAATTGCTCAATACTTCTTATTGATGATCATCCAATGTTAAGAAATGGCGTAAAACAGCTGATAAATACAGTCAACCATTTTGACATTGTGGGAGAAACTGGCTCTGGAATAGAAGGCGTTAAATTAGCCGAAGAGCTTGATCCTGATATTATTCTACTTGATATCAATATGCAAGATGTTAATGGATTAGAAATATTACGCTACCTGCGTGAAAAAAAAATATCGAGTCGCATTATTATGTTTACAGTATCAGATGCAAAAGAAGATATAATCACCGCACTAAAAACAGGTGCTGATGGCTATTTATTAAAAGATATGGAGCCTGAAGATTTTCTAAAATCACTACAAGAAATCTCGATTGGAAAGCTAATTATGGATAATGCTATTTCACATATTATCCTCAATTATATGCGTAATAACGAACAACTAACTACAAAACAAATGCATGATGTCAGTTTATTGACACCAAGAGAAAATGAAATTTTTAATTTATTAGTACAAGGACTACCAAATAAGCTAATTGCAAAAGATTTAGGTATCGTTGAAAGCACAGTCAAAGTACATATCAAAAGTATATTCAAAAAACTTAATTTTAAATCAAGAATGGAAATGACAGTATGGTATTTACAAAGTAAGGAATAAACGTATACATTGAAAAATAAAATATATCTTGTTCAGCGATGCACCAGATAAAATCATTTATTCAACAGAATAACAAACATCACAAAACGGAGTATAGCATTTAAAAAATATAGAAAACTACCATGATCTATTATAGAATTAGATTAAAAAACAGCCACTATTTATAATAATAAAAATACCAAATCTAAACTAGGAATATTTGAAATGCCAATATTGATAAATGCTTATTCTACAGTCACTCATCCACCAGCCATTAATTTTCCCTGCGAGCGTCTATACCATCGCGGATTGGATGATTCTGAGTTGACGAAACACCTTGATGGTTTTATCGGTTATGTCATGCAAGCAGGAGATGGGCAGATGAATTCACGCCGTTATGCTTTGTATCGCCATATCCAACGAGTTAAACATCAATTTACCTTTGAGATTGAAGAAGATAATTTCAATGAATTTACCACTTGGGGCTGGCAGGCGAATGCAATTATATTTATGCCTGATGGAACTATTCGGAATCCTGACGGAGATGTATTACAAGATCCTGATGGTAACATTGATTTAGATGTAATCGTCCCTTATCCACTAGAAGCATTAAAGCGAAAAACAAAAACTGAACAGTATTTAGCCAAATTGGGGTTGCATACACCTACACATTTACCACCGGTTATTGCCGAATCGGAAGTAATACTTAGAACACCTGACGAAGTAGCTAAACGAGCCTTAGCAATAATGTTAACAGGTATTCAGGCTGAAAGTTTTAGAGAAAATGATCCAATTAATCCGATGGAATTTAAAGAACGTTGTCCAATGGGGTTTGAGGCTTTATCAAATAATGAGCGTGACTTTATTTATAGCGGGCAGCCGACAGAGCAAGATGTGATAGATATGTCTTGGAAATACGAAGCATTATTACCTTTACAATGGGCTATCAATTGGCAATCTGAGCTCCCTTTTGCTGATACTATCTGCGATGTTTCATCGTTAGTTGACCAAGGAATGCAACATAGTGGACAAGATTTTTCAACCGTGGCCTTAAGACCAGTTAGTGAATTGTTGGATGCTTTAGATTTACACTACCGCTTACATTGGATAACCACAGATTTTCGAATGAAAGATAAGCAACCTCCCGCATCGATTATAAGTGATGTTATTCAAGAGCGTCATTATGCTTTAAATTGGTTAACCAATTTTGAAAATGCTGATTGGGATGATGTCGATACACCAACCTAATATTTTCATCTTCTCATTTGTTGACATCATATTTAATATGGTGTCAAAGTTCTAAATATTGACCATAATATCAAAGCTAATAAATAGTTTAAACTTTCGTTTTCTATCTTTTTAAATCGCTAAATATTTGCTGATTATGTCACATCACCATAAAAAGAATTAACACGATCCTTACCAAAATATTATACATAGCCCCCTCTATCATTTTTTATTTTGATAATATTGTTGTTCATATTGTTCTAGCAATACCTAGTTCTTGGCTGAACAACCACGCATACAATAATAATAGATTTCAATATATTTAAATAGTGCTTTATTGGCTAGCATCCTCGGTCACTGCGAACGAGCATATTTTTAAGAAAGTAGCGCCGAAACAAAGCTTGCTTTAATGTATTACAGACTAAATGACGGTCTAGGTAACGACTCGTTTGCCTAGCTTTTCGATATTATGAAAGTTAATATTCCCCCATAAAATCGTTCAGGTAGAGCATTGATTTTATTAAAGTTTTTTAAATTTAATGTTTTTGTAAAATCAAATAGTTATAGTTTGCTTTATGTTTTTATTACGATGTTTTTTGGATTATTTACCACTCTTACAAATTGCTGACAACTGCAGCAGGATAGCAAAGAGACCATTTTATCCCAGCTAAAGCCAAAAATTGCTAAGAAAATCGCTCTATCTTCTTAGCTCATACATTGCTACTAAAACTATTTAAAGCAAAAGCTCAAAACGTCCGAAACTATACCGAATAAAAACAACCATTAAAGTTTACTTTTTTTAATAGATTGTCTGCTATTGAGAATATAATTCCCCCCAGCAGTCAAGGACTAAATCCGAAAGGCTAATTAGCAGCACAAAGTCCATTCCTACTAGCTCTCCCACCGAGCACATCACCGTCGTCCGAGTCAACACCGAATAAGTAATTATTTCCAGTATCACTTGTCCAGTAGTTGCGACTAGCAAAATCTGCGTTGGTATAACGGCTCATATCTCCCCACTCAGTAAAAAAGCCTACGCCAATTCGACGCTGGTAATGATTACCAGATGATGATGGGATGGCACCGACAGAACCTTGACACCAGTGACCTGACCACTTACCGGAACAAACCGCATTAGTTAAATCCCTTACCTGTGGAAAACGATAACCTAAATGGCTACACCAAGAAGCTTGTTTAGAAGCGTCAGTCGCTCGAAATCCACGATTAACGAACCATTGCTTCAACACAAACCCATACTTGACAACCACACTACCTTGACTATCTCTACCCACTAACTCGAATGTTTGAGGCAAGGTTGGCTTGCTAATTGGACTTGGGGAATCTGAGCTTTTTTGGTTATCACTTGCCCTAGGACCCGTTAACGTAACGCGCATTACCTCTACTGAATGATTGGATATCCAATTATCGCCTGCATTTGGTAACGTCCTTGTCACAGTAGCTGTTATTCCCCCATGTGTAACAGGAGTCCAAGTCAACTGACTACCTCCACCTATGTCTAAATCAAAGTACAAACCATCTGCACCTGTTGTCGGAAAATTTAATTCGTAAAATGTTGGATTAGTTGATTGAACTAGAAATCCTTTAGTTGGATTCCAAATATTAGCTGGACCAGCGTAATCACCTGCACCATAGGTTAGATTTGGTCTTACATGACAGATTTTAGGAGGTAAATTTGGGCTGATGTAGTACTCCACCGATTGACGGTGGAAATAATTTGTATCTGGTACACCGTACTGTGTTTTTAAAGACCCCTCTGTACTACTTAATATCACCTTATAAGGTGCTTTACAAATATCTAAAATATCATTACGACTAACAGCATTACCATTTTTATCGGAAAAATAAGCAGATAGATTTCCTTTTGCGGTTACGCCATTTATTCCCTGACCATCACCATCATCATCGCCCCAATAATGATAAGTGTTCACTATATCATTTAAACTGACTGAATCAACTGATGAGGGAATCAACATGTGAATATCACTTAAAGTACTTCCTTTAGGTAAAGTTATTGGATTTGTTACGCTTGATGTATTGGTTGATGGAGTAACTATTGTTCCATCCAATAGAGTGATATTCAATAAATCATCGGTTGTGATCGCTTTAGTTTTACCACCATCAAATGTTAAATATGGTGCACTACCTTGTATAACATTACTAGTATGCGCAGTTAATGCCTGCAAATTAGGCGAATACGGCAATAACAACAATGGCACTAATACCAACGTTTTTTTTGTAGATAATTGTATGGATAATTTCGATGCTAAAAATGAAGTAAGTGTAAAAACTCGTCTAACGTGGTTATTTAATAAATTTAAGACATAGGTTTGCCAGTGCTGGTGTCTGGTGTCTGGTGTTGATAAGTATACTGCATAACATCCCTTTTGTAAAGTAATATATTGTTTTATTTTATTTTTTTAACGATCTATAATCTATAAAATATAGCTGAATTAATTCTAATTTTTAAAATTATAATGTTTAAAAAAAATTTGGCTACATTTTTAACTAAAAATTTTGTAAAGATTTATTAAGATACTTGATTTTTTTTGGATGTGCTGAGTTTCGATCGTTTTTATCTTGTGATAAAACACACTCGGCTCAATAAAACAGAGTATTATAAAAAAAATGAAAAATAGAAGAATTAAATTCCATTAACTCTTTTCCTTCATCAGGATGTGCTGTCACCTAAGCGAAATTAGCACGCCAAATAATAATATTTGGTAAATTATTGATATAAATGTTATTTCTTTCACGAAAAACTAAAATTTAAACACAGATTTTTATCTGTACTATTTCAATCAATTACGCCATAATGTTATAAAAATAACAGTGCTTGGCTATATTTGTTATTTTTATAACATCCCTATTTATTTACAGACTAACAATATTTAATTAAACATTATTACAAAGACATTTTAAGGATCTCGTTATGAGTTATGCAAAGTATATCGATCATACTTTACTTGCAATGAACGCAACAAAAGACCAAATAACTAAACTCTGTGAAGAAGCTAAACAATATCATTTTTATTCAGTTTGTGTAAATTCAGGCTATGTTCCTTTAGTGGCTAGTTTACTAAAAGGTAGCGATGTAAAAGTGTGTTCAGTCGTTGGCTTTCCTTTAGGTGCAATGCTAACTAGCGCTAAAGCCTTTGAAACCGAAATGGCGGTTAAAGCAGGCGCGCAAGAAATCGATATGGTTATTAATGTGGGTTGGTTAAAAAGCAATGATTGGGATGCGGTTAAACAAGATATTGAGGCGGTATTTAATGCTTGTGGTGCTGTGCCATTAAAAGTGATTTTAGAAACTTGTTTATTAACTAAAGACGAAATTGTTAAAGTTTGTGAAATTTGTAAGCAAATCGGTGTTGCTTTTGTTAAAACCTCGACTGGGTTTAGTGTATCTGGCGCAACGGTTGAGGATGTTAAGTTGATGCGTGATACCGTTGGCAATGAGATGGGCGTTAAGGCATCGGGTGGTATTCGTGATCGTCAAACGGCTGAAAAAATGGTTCAAGCGGGGGCTTCGCGTTTAGGGGCTAGTGCTGGTATTGCGATTGTTTCTGGTGATGTAACTTCGACCAGTGATTATTAATCAATGATATCAATTAATAAGCTACTTATGTAGCTTGTTATTATTGATTTATAGGATCAGCATGGAAACACAATCACAAAAAAGAGTGAATGATCTTATTCAACTTTTAAAAAAAACAGATAAGATTCATTTAAAAGATGCTGCAAAGTTGTTGGCTGTTTCAGAAATGACTATTCGCCGAGATTTGAGCCATGTTGGCTGTTCCCTAAGTGTTTTGGGTGGCTATGTTGTTAGTGATGCTCGTCATCAAATTACCCCGTATTTTTTGTCAGACCAACAAGATAAACAGGTTTATGAAAAACAATATATTGCCAATATAGCTAGTAAATACATTGTAGAAAACGATACCGTTTTTTTTGATTGCGGTACGACTATTCCTTTTATTATTGATGCCATTGATGATGAAATAACTTTTACTGCTATCTGTTATTCATTAAACGCATTTTTAGCATTACAAAATAAATCTAATTGTAAGACAATTTTATGTGGTGGTCATTATCAGGCTAATAATGCGATTTTTAGCACTATTGGACAGCATAGTGAATTAAATTCGATTTGCCCAAATAAAGCGTTTATTTCGGCCGCAGGGATTGATATTGAACAAGGTGCAACTTGTTATCATTTTGATGAAGTTGCTATGAAATTGCAGGCGATAAAAAAATCAGGTCAAAATATTTTGATTGCCGATCATACTAAATTTAATCAAGTTAAACCGGCTTTTATTGGTGAGTTAACTCTGTTTAATCAAATTATTACAGATAAAGTGCCAACCAAGCAATTTATTAATTTTTTAGCTAACCATAATATAGATTTAATGTATTAATATGAAAAATATCACAATTTTAGGTTCGACAGGTTCAATTGGTTGCAGTACGCTAGCGGTTATTGCTCAAAATCCACATCTATTTAAAGCTTATGCTTTAGTAGGAGGTAATAATGTTGCCAAAATGACTGAGCAATGTCTGGCTTTTAAGCCTAAATACGTTGCCATGGCAACAGCGCAAGCTGAGACGGCATTAAGAGCAAATCTTGCTAATTTAAAATTGGATATTGAAGTGTTAAGTGGTGAACAAGCCATTTGCGACTTAGCGCAGTTGCCCGAGGTCGATCAAGTGATGGCGGCTATTGTGGGGGCGGCAGGGCTAAAACCAACGCTTGCTGCGATTAAAAAAGGTAAGCGTATTTTGTTGGCCAATAAAGAATCGTTAGTAACCTGTGGGCATTTGTTTATGCAAGCGGTTAAAGAGTATGATGCTGAGTTGTTACCAGTGGATAGTGAACATAACGCTATTTTTCAAAGTTTGCCAACGGCGGTACAGCATGATTTAGGTTTTGCTAATCTTGCTGATCATGGTATTACTAAAATCGTGTTAACAGGTTCTGGCGGACCATTTCGCGATTGGGATTTAGCTAAACTGGTACATGTCACCCCCGAGCAAGCGGTTGCTCACCCTAATTGGTCGATGGGTAAAAAAATATCTGTCGATTCGGCAACGATGATGAATAAAGGGCTGGAATATATTGAAGCTCGTTGGCTATTTAATGCCAGTGCCGACGAAATGGAAATTATTATTCATCCGCAATCAATTATCCATTCAATGGTACGTTATCAAGATGGCAGTGTGGTGGCTGAACTTGGTGTGCCTGATATGTGCACGCCAATTGCTTATGCCATGTCTTACCCCGATCGTGTTCCTTCAAGCGTACCACCTTTAGATTTTACGCAAATTTCGTCGTTAACATTTAAACAACCTGACTTTGACCGTTATCCATGTTTAAAATTGGCAATCAATGCCTTTAATCAAGGGCAAGCGGCTACCACGGCGCTCAATGCCGCCAATGAAGTTGCGGTTGAAGCATTTTTGCAACATAAAATTGGTTTTATGGATATTGCTAAAGATGTATCAAAAGTATTAGATCAATTGGCTTTCCCTGAGCCATCGACGATTGATGATGTTTTTATGATAGATCAGTGGGCAAGATCACAATGTAGTCGGTGTTAAATGCTATTTGATTTTATAAACAGTAATTTAATTAAATAGTTGAGTTATTAAATAGTTAAATTACTGAGTAGTTAAGTTATTGAGTGGTAAAGGACAGTCAATCATAATTATATTTTGAAACTATTGTGTTCAATCTTGCTGCCCTATTAGTAAGTTTTTACTATTTTTAGTATGCCATTTGTTTTGCTGTTAATGTTGGATTATCGCTAATAAATGATTGTAAAAATGTACTATCAGGTAGTGCAGTTAATGCGCCTTTTTTGGTTGTAGCTAAGGCTCCACAAGCACTGGCAATGGTCATCATGCTTTCTAACATCAGTTTATCCTCAGGCATGCCTGATGATGCAATACTGCTGAGTAATCCTGCGACAAAAGCATCACCTGCACCGGTTGTATCAACACTATTTACATGGTACGAATCAAACGAAAATGTTTTACCTTTCCATAATACAATGCTGCCATCTTTACCTTTGGTAATTAATTTTAATGGTGCTTCATAGTGTTGTTGTAGTTTATTTAATGCTTCACTCCAATCATTGCTTTGAGTTAACCAAAATAGTTCTTCGTCTGATAGTTTGAGGATATCAGCATCATGACAAAATTGGGTAATGGTGGTGCGCATTTCGTCTTTATTGGCCCACATCTGTTCGCGCAAGTTAACATCAAAGCTGATTAGGCCATTTTTAGCGGTAAGTTGTTCAATCGCAATTTTAAGTGTTTGACGGCAGGTGTGGCCAACTAGCGCCAAAGAGCAAAAGTGTAAAATATCTTGGTTAAAATTAGGAATTGCTTGCTGAGATAAAAATTGATCAGCTGAAGGTGAAACCAAAAAAGTAAAACTACGTTCACCGTTTTTTCCTAAATCAACAACCACAGTACTTGTTCGATGATGTTCATCTTTTTCAATGCTTTGGCAATCAACGTTATATTGGCGGAATGTGGTTTCCATAAAATCACCAAAAGGGTCATTACCAACACGACCAATAAACGCTGAAGGCAGCCCTAATTTTGCAATACCAATTGCAACATTTGCAGGTGCGCCACCAGCACATGCTTTATAATTCATATCACCAAATGGCAATAAATCAATAACGGCATCCCCAAGGGACCAAACTTTAGTATTATTCATTTTTTAACTCGATTATAGTCAGTTACTGCGGTAATCTAGTATAGAGACAGATTACTTGAGTTTTTTGAAATATGTCATCTTTTTGCTTTTTAGTAAAGTCATTAATAGTTAATCTGTTGTTGAATTTATAATAGTCATTTTTTAAAAGTCCGTCATAGACTAAATCATTTGACAAAAAATTCATTGTTAACGTTAAAAATATGTGACTATCATCACATATTTTATCGCTAATTTCATTAACAGTTAACGTTAACAATTAAATTAAGATACATAAAATATTGGATAAAAAAGGGGTTTTTATGTCTACTGCTATTGATAAAGCCAATCTAGCTGTTAAAAATTTAGAAAAAGTAATGAATAAACAATATTATCCACATTTTCATTTAGCTCCACCAGCTGGTTGGATGAATGATCCTAACGGTTTGATTTACTTTAAAGGTCAATATCATGCCTTTTATCAGCATCATCCTTATGATGAAAATTGGGGACCAATGCATTGGGGACATGTTGTTAGTGATGATTTAGTCACATGGCGAAGGTTGCCAATAGCTATTGCTCCCGATCAAGAATTTGATAAGTCAGGCTGTTTTTCTGGATCGGCCGTAGATAACAATGGTGAGTTATACTTAATTTATACTGGTCATATTTGGTTGAGTGGCCAAGGTTATGATGAACAGATTCGACAAAGCCAATGTCTTGCAACTAGTAAAGATGGCATTCATTTTGAAAAGCAAGGCACAGTACTTACCCCTCAAGACGGAGTGATGCACTTTCGCGATCCTAAAGTGTGGCAACAAGATGGTAAATGGTGGATGGTTGTTGGTCAAAGAACGCCAAATAATGTTGGTCAAGTTTTGCTATTTAGATCTGATGATTTAAATGAATGGCAATTGGATCATGTTGTAGTGAGTGATATCGATCCTGATGTTTATATGCTTGAATGCCCTGACTTTTTTCCACTTGGTGATAAATGGGTTTTGATGTTTTCACCACAAGGGTTGAAAGCAAAAGGTTATCAGTATCGTAATCAATTCCAATCAGGCTATATAGTAGGTAATTGGCAACCTGGGCAGCAATTTTCAATAGTTAAACCTTTTCAAGAAATGGATTTTGGACACGATTTTTATGCACCGCAATCATTTCTTGCCGCTGATGGACGTCGTATTATTTTTGCTTGGATGGATATGTGGCAGTTAGCCATGCCAAGCAAAAAAGATAAATGGGCAGGCGCATTTACACTTCCTCGTGAACTGATTTTAGATCAAGATAATAAAGTCAGAAATCGCCCAGTAAAAGAACTTGAAGCATTGCGCGAAAAGCCAAAATCATTTGGTGAAATAACGCTCAATAGTGAACTTAAAAATACCAATATTGAGTCAATTTGTTGTGAACTTTGTGTTGAGTTTGATCTAAAAGAAAGTGATGCTGAGCGTTTTGGTTTGCAACTTGCTGCCACTGAAAATGGTAAACAAGCAACATTACTATATGTTGATTTACAATCTAATCGTATTGTTCTTGATCGTAGTTTATCCGGTCTTGAATTAACTGGTTATCGTAGCGTACCATTACCAGAGAGCCAAAAATTAACTTTACATGTGTATGTTGATGCTTCATCTGTAGAAGTATTTGTTAATGGTGATTTATATAGCCTTTCAAGCCGTATCTATCCAAAATTACCAGCAGAGCGAGTAGTTAATTTATTTGCTGAAAATGGTAGCGCCAAAATAACCAAAGTAGATAGCTGGCAGTTAAAATCTATTTATGCGTAATTGATGATTGAATTGATCGCCATTTGGCGGTCAATTTAAGTAAGCTATAATGAATTCCTTTCTAAATAAGGTGATGCTACCTGTATTATCTGTTTTTGGTTTTTGTTATTAATTATATGTAAAGCTGCTTGTTCTCCAATCTCATAATGAGGCAATTGCACTGTTGTCAGGGGGGGATAAAATAGTTCTCCAGTACCTACCATGTTATCGTAACCTAATACAGCCACATCAGAAGGAATATGAAGTCCTTGACCGAGTAAATATTGATAAGCAACAAAAGCTATTCGATCATTACCACAAATTAATACATCAAAATCGGGTTTTTTATTACAATGCTGTTTGAGTATATCAACCGTCATCATATATTCTTGAGCAAGATCATCTGATAAAGTTGAGGTATGGTAACTAGTAATCTTATTTAAATTGTAACCCGCATCTAACCACGCTTGCTCAACAGCTTTACGTCTAGTTTTCCCTGCTAATGTGGTTTCTGATAAATAGATGCATAATGGTTTTTTATAGCCTTTCTTTATTACTTGTTGCATGGCTTGATATTGACCCAAATAGTCATTTGGAATGTAGCAAGCTAGTTGTTTTGAATCACTTATACAGTTGGCTAATACAACATTTTTATCTAATAACTTTTCAGGAAGTTCAACTTTTCTTAATCCCATTGTGGTATAGATAATACCGTTAGGGCGATATGATAGCAGGGTGTTTATTGCATGATCGGGATCTTTATCATCAAATAAATTAACGATAAAGGTATTCCAGCCATGATCTTGTGCGGTCTTTTCTATGGCTTGTAGTAATTCTACCGAAAATGGTGTCATTGCTGTTTCTAATGCCAAAACACCAATTGCACTTGGTCCTGACTTATCACCACGAATCTTCCTTGCCGATAAGTCAGGTACGTAATTAAGGTGCTCAATAGCTTGTTTAACGCGTTTGTAAGTTTCTTTATTTAATTTTTCAGGGTTATTTATTGCGCGTGAAACCGTCATCAATGAAACAGATGCTAGCTTTGCAACATCCTTAAGTGAAGCCATAGTTAAATCCTTTTGTTTAACAAGATAAATATGATTATCAGCCATTACTATGCATGATGATACCACAAATAGAAATGATAAAAAGTGTGAGGTAAGTAACATTTATGACAATTGGTTCTATCTATTTAGTATCAAATATGACAATAATGTTAACGTTAAACTTCATCGATTTTCAACAATATAAGAGTAATAAACATGAATATGATAAAAAATAGAAACTATTGGTTCTCGTCTGGTTACCTTATTACTTTTTATGCTGCGTGGTCGCTGTGGTGGTCTTTTTACGCAATTTGGCTAAAAAGTAAAATTGACTTATCCGGTGAGCAGTTAGGTATTGTTTATGCGGCTAATTCTGCCGCAGCCATGTTTTTCATGATTTTCTATGGCATTATCCAAGATAAATTACAAATAGGTAAAGCCGTAGTGACCTTCCAAAGTATTATCATGGTTCTTATTGGCCCTTTTTTAATTTATGTGTATGAGCCTTTATTAAAAAATGATTTTATTTGGGGTGTTTGTATCGGTGCACCAGTTTTAAGTGCCAGCTTTATTTCGGGCAGTGCTTTGATTGATTCTTTTATTGAACGTATTAGTCGATTATTTGGCTTTGAATTTGGTCCTGCTCGTTTTTGGGGATCATTTGGTTATGCTGCTGCAACGTTTGTTGCGGGTATTTTATTCGGCATTGATCCTCATATTAACTTTTGGATGGCGTCGGGTGTTGCGGTTATCTTTTTCACCATTAATATAGTATTTAAGCCAAAACAATATCAAGCATCACCAACTGAAAATAACGATACTGCTTTAGTAGAAAAAACAACGACTATACCAACAATGGGCGAAATCTTATCGCTATTTGGTTTGCAAAAATTTTGGTTGTTTGTGTTGTTTGTTATTGGTACTTATAGTTTTTATACTATCTATGATCAGCAGTTATTTCCTAATTTTTATACTGGTTTTTTTGAAAAACCAGAAGATGGCTATCAAGTTTACGGTTATTTAAATTCCTTCCAAGTCTTTTTAGAAGCAACTTGTATGATTATTGCTCCTTATTTTATTAACAAAATGGGAGCTAAAAAATCGCTATTAGTTGCTGCACTAGTTATGATTTGCCGAATTGCATTATCTGCAACGTTAGATAATATTTATCTGATATCATTCGTTAAGTTATTTCATGCAATTGAAATTCCATTATTTATTTTGGCGATGTTTAAATATATTGTAGGTAATTTTGATGCTCGGTTATCTGCTACACTTTATTTAGTTGGTTTTAATATTTCATCAAATCTTGGCGTTATTGTGTTGTCATGGTTTGTGGGTAAATTATTTGATAATACAGGATATGCGACAACATTTTATGTGCTTGCTGGGGTTGTTTTGATTACTTCGATAATAGCTATATTTACTTTAAGTGACGAGAAAAAAGCAAAACAACAATAATTTTAAATTAGCCCTTATAATTATAAATATGGAAACATATTGTTTCCATATTGATGTTAAATCAATACAATCCTTGCTTCTAAGGAAAGTTTGCGAAACAATATTAGCAATTTTAGATAATATGTATAGGGACTTGTAGTGAACGATGTAAAAGTAGTTGTTAAACCCGAGATGTTATGGAAAACCATTCGACAAGAAGCTTCTGAGTTAGTTGAAAGCGAGCCGATGTTAGCTAGTTATTTCCATGCAACTTTACTCAATCATGAAGATCTGGGGAGTGCTTTAAGCTATATTTTAGCTAATAAGCTTGTTTCTCAGGTTATGCCCGCTATTGAAATTCGTGAAATTGCCCGTCAGGCTTATCAAGCGGACCAAAATATTATTCAGTCAGCTATATGCGATATCATGGCTGTTTATATTCGCGATCCAGCCACTAATTACTATTCAACACCACTACTTTATTACAAAGGATTTTTATCCTTGCAAGCTTATCGAATTGCACATTGGCTTTGGAAGGAAAACCGTAAATCATTGGCTATTTTTTTACAAAGCCAAATTGCGATTGTATTTGGCGTTGATATTCACCCTGCGGCAAAAATTGGCTGTGGAGTAATGTTTGATCACGCAACAGGTATTGTGATTGGAGAAACAGTGGTAATTGAAAATGATGTTTCTATTTTGCAATCGGTTACATTAGGCGGTACAGGTAAAGAAAATGGTGATCGCCATCCAAAAATTCGTGAAGGAGTGATGATTGGAGCTCATTCAACAATTTTAGGTAATATTGAAATAGGCAAAGGTGCTAAAATTGGAGCTGGCTCTGTTGTGTTAGATCCCGTACCTCAGCATACAACCGTTGCAGGTGTACCAGCCAAAGTGGTGGGTTGCCCTGATTGCGAAAAACCAGCGTTAAATATGGATCAAGATATTTAATTTTTTTTAGATAATAAAAAACTCCGTTGATAAACACAGACGGAGTTTTTAATAATTGATTGGCTACTTACTGCTAAGATTTACATCCATTGTTGGGTATGGAATATTAATATTATTTTCAGTTAATCCATTTTTGATATTTTCAAGCAGATCACCTTTTACCGTGCCATAATTTTCGTTTAATGTCCAAACTAACACATTAAAATTCATCGAGGACGCATCTAAAACATCTAATCGAATGGTAGGCTCTTTGGATGTTAATATATTATTAGTTTTATCAACTGCTTGCTTTAACACTTGATAGACTTTTTGAATATCTGAATCATAACCAACATTAACCACCAAATCTAAACGTCTTTCTGGTAAGCGAGTATAGTTGATAATATTAGCACTTACTACTTGGCTGTTAGGAATTATAACTAGTTCGTTGGTTGGTGTAACAATAGATGTTGAGAAAATTTGTATAGAATCAATAATACCTTGCTGACTATTGATTATTACCGTTTCACCGACTTTAAATGGGCGAAAAATAATTAAAATCACTCCAGCCGCAAAGTTAGATAGTGAACCTTGTAACGCTAAACCAACAGCTAAGCCAGCCGCACCAATCACAGCAACAATGGATGCTGTTTGTACTCCTAATTGACCTAAAACAGCAACCAATGTCATTACAATAGTCGCATAGTATGCTAATGCACTGACAAATTTAACAACAGTTGGATCAACGTGTCGATTTGATAATATTCTTTTTAATTGGTTACTAATAAATCTAGCGATAGTTCTACCAATAACAAAAATTATAATGGCAAAGCAAAAATGAGCAATATAGCTAAATACAACCCCATCATATTTTTCAATAAATGAAAGGGTATAATTTAAGAAACCTTCAAAATTCATATTATTATCCTCAGCAATGGGTAATAGAAATTTTTGTTAAAATAATTTAATTCGCAATTGGCTAAACAAGTTGTTTGATTAATAAAGACCAACGTGTATCAAAATTAGTTGTTGGTAGATATTTAAAACCTGAACGAGAATAACGTGCCATCATTCCCTCGCAAAAAGCTAATAATTGGCTAGATAAAATACGTTCATCAGTTATGAAGGCAACACCTTCACGAATTTTTCGCTCGCGTAAAACTTGTTTAATTTGAGTTTCAATTCGTTCAAATAGCTGGCTAATACGTTCTTGTAACTGATCTTGCTCAAACATTAATGCATGCCCAGTCATAATTCTGGTTAATCCTGGGTTCTTTTCAGAAAACCCTAATATCAAAGCAAGAATAAGTTGTAACCGAGTAAATGTATTTGGCTCTTCATGCATGATCACATTTATACGGGATAACAAGATATCTTCAATATAGACAATTAAACTTTCAAACATTTTTGTTTTACTTGGAAAATGTCGATATAAAGCTGCTTCAGAAACACCTACTGTTGCAGCTAATTTAGCTGTAGTTATTCTTTGAGTGCCTTCATTAGATTCAAGCATTTTTGCCAATGCTTGTAAGATATCTTCTTTGCGATTTCTATTTTTGCTACTCACGATCATTTTTTACCCGAATGTCCAAAACCACCTTCGCCTCGTACTGATTCAACAAATTCATCAACAATGTTAAATTCGGCTTGTACAACCGGAACAATGATTAGTTGGGCAATTCGATCGCCTGCTTCAATCACAAAAGGAGTTTGGCTTCGATTCCAAACAGGAACAAATAGTTGTCCTTGATAATCTGAATCAATCAAACCCACCAAATTACCAAGTACAATACCATTTTTTGAACCAAGCCCTGAACGCGGTAACACTAATGCCGCTAAACTAGGATCAGCAATATGCATTGATAAACCAGTCGGAGTTAGGATAGTTTCTCCTGGTTTTATTTCGGTTGTTTTATCAAACATTGCTCTTAAATCAATGCCTGCAGATCCTTCAGTTGCATAAGTAGGCAGAGGAAATTCGTTACCTAAACGTTTGTCTAATACTTTTATATTAATTTTTCTTTTCATCATGACTCGCTTTATATCGTGTTATAACAGTTTGAAGTAACTGTGTTGCTAATTGGTTTTTACTGCTTAATGGTAACGTTTGCTCACCATTTTGCCAATACAGTGTTAATGCATTTTGATCGGAATTAAAGCCAATGGTTTTATCAGAAACATCATTAGCACAAATTAAATCTAAGTTTTTTGCGGTTAATTTTTTTAGTGCATAAGCTTTAACATCATTAGTTTCAGCGGCAAATCCTACCACAAAAGGGCGATGTGTTTTTAGCGCTGCGACACTAGCTACGATATCGGGATTTTTAACTAATTCAATCACAAGTTCATCGTTATCGCCCGTTTTTTTAATTTTTTGTGTCGCAATTGTTTTAGCATGATAGTCGGCAACAGCGGCACAAGAAATAAAAATATTTGATTTTTTAGCGTAATTCATTGCTTCATCGTACATCTGTTTAGCGCTTTTAACGTCAATTCGGTTGACATTATTCGGCGTATGTAAATGAACCGGTCCACTAATTAATGTGACATTGGCACCCATTTGAGCAGCGGCGTTTGCAATTGCAAACCCCATTTTTCCTGAACTGTAATTACTAATATAACGAACTGGATCGATTTCTTCGATTGTTGGTCCTGCCGTAATGGTAATTGATATATCTGAAAGCACTGAGGTTGATTTAAAATAGTGGGTTATTTCTTCAACAATAGTGAGCGGCTCAAGCATACGTCCTGGTCCAACATCACCGCAGGCTTGAAAACCACTGTCTGGACCTAAAATTAAGGTATTTCTTGACGCTAATACAGATAAATTATGTTGAGTTGCGGCGGCTTTATACATTTGTTGATTCATCGCCGGAGCAATGGCAATTGGCGAAGATGTTGCTAAACAAATTGTTGATAACAAATCATCGGCAATACCATTTGCCATTTTAGCGATAATATTGGCGGTTGCAGGCGCAATTAATACTAAATCTGCCCATTTGGCAAGTTCAATATGACTCATAGAAAGCTCGGCCGATGGATCAAAGAGATCGCTAGAAACCTGATTGCCAGAAACAGCTTGAAGCGTCATTTTAGTGACAAAATAGCTAGCAGAATCAGTCAAAACTACATGCACTTGCGCGCCAGATTTTTTTAAATAGCGAACAAGTTCAGGACATTTATAAGCGGCAATCCCACCAGTAATCCCTAACAAAATACGTTTACCCGATAGACTCATGATCATGCATCCTTCACACCAAAAATGAAAGCGTTATATTACCACAATTAAGTTAGATAATAAGTAGCTCTTTCGCATTGGCTAATGTTGCGTCTGTAATTTTATCGCCGCCTAATAATCTCGCTAACTCGTTTAATCGCCCATTTTCGTTTAATTTTTGCATATCTGTAGTGGTTTTTTTACCATTAGTTTGTTTACTAACAAAATAGTGTTGATTAGCTTGTCCTGCAACTTGTGGTAAATGAGTAACGGTAATTACTTGAGTTGATTGTCCAAGCTGCCTTAATAGTTGCCCCACTTTTGCGGCGGTTGGACCGCTGATCCCAACATCAATTTCATCAAAGATTAAAGCTGGCGTATCCATTTTTTGCGCAGTTAAAACTTGAATTGCCAAAGCAATACGCGATAATTCCCCACCCGAAGCAACTTTAGCCAGTGGTTGGGGGCTTTGTCCTACATTAGTACTAACTAAAAAAGTGACTTGATCAGCACCATCTTCATTTAATCGATTTTCATCAAAAGCAACATCAATACTAAATTGACCATTGGGCATTGATAAGTCATGCATGATAGTGGTCACTTTTTTAGCTAATGTTTTGCTTATCGTTAACCTTTTTTGATGCAATTTTGTAGCAATTTCAACGGCGATTTGATGGTATTTAGTAATATCATTTTTAAGTTGTTCACTTTGTTCATCTTGCTGATTAATTTGTTTAAATTCAGCTAACAAAGTTTGATGTAAATCTGGCAATTCTTCGGGCGAGACATGATGTTTACGCGCCAAAGCAATCTGTTTAGATAACCGCTGTTCTAGTTGCATAACTCGAGCAGGATCAAGCTCTAAACGTTCACTATAATGACGAAGCTCATCGCTTGCTTCTTTAATTTGAATAGATGCCTCTTCCAACATGTTATAAACATTATTTAACGTAGGATCGAGCGAGGTTAGTTCTTGAACACTATTTTTCACACTGCTTAGTAAATTACTAACGTTATAGTCGTCTGCCTCGTCTAACAACATGACAGATTGCTGGCTTAGATTAATTAACTGTTCGCTATTAGATAACCGTTTGTACTCTTCATCAATTTGTTGAAACTCCCCTTCAATGGGCGAAAATTCATTAAGTTCTTTTAATTGATATTGCAAAAGCTGCATATGCGCATCACGCTCTTGCCTTGTTGTTTCGTATTGTTGGTAAGCCCGTGTTGCCTCTTTCCATTGCCTATAGGCTTGATGCATTTGAGCAAGTAGTGTTGATTCATTCATATAATGATTTAACAACAACTGCTGATAATCACTGCGTAACAGGCGTTGATGCTCATGTTGCCCATGAATTTGAATCAACATTTGCCCCAAATCTTTTAATTGCGAAATAGGAACAGCTCGACCATTAATAAACGCTTTAGAACGCCCATCTTGATTAATTACTCGTCGCAAAATGCACTCATTGCCCTCATCAAGTTGGTTTTCGCTTAGCCAATCAAAAGCCGCTGGCGTATCATCAAGCACAAAACTTGCAGAAATATCAACACGATCAGCGCCATGTCGAATAGATGAAGCATCAGAACGATTACCTAAACATAATCCCAATGCATCAATAGCAATCGACTTCCCCGCTCCTGTTTCACCCGTAATCGCCGTCATCCCCGAAGTAAAATCGACAAGAAGTTGATCCACAATAGCAAAATTATTAATAGTTAGTTGAGTTATCATAATAAATTAATACATAAGGCTAGTTATAATATTGGCAGTATAGCAGTAAAAACACTGTAAATAAATACAGGATTGGTGTTTTTGTTTTTTGGGAGGGGAGTCTCCATCCATGGGCATATATTGATCTAATTGTGTTAGCTTATATAACAACTAATCAAAATTGATGTATAACGTCTGCGGAATGAAATCATTTTTATCATTTCCCCCATTCAAGGCATACAGCCATAATAATTCTCAGTTCTCAAATTAATAATAAAGAGCGTTTTATATTGAATAAATAAAATATTGACCATTAATTAATGTTGTAATAAATTTAAAGAGATTGTTTTTTCATCGCTTTTTGGTTAGAAATAATTATATTTTTGCTCAGAAAAATAATTTAATGTTACATAAGGATCAAAAATAGTGAAAATTTTAAAAATAAAACGAATCGAGAATTTTGGAATTTTTCGAAATTTTGAATGGGATAATGAATTAGCTTATCTACAAAATAATAAAACAGAAATATATAATTTTAAAAAGATTAATATTTTTTATGGTAGAAATTATTCTGGAAAAACAAGTCTTTCTAAAATAATTAGATCATTAGAAACTAAAAACATTTCTAATAAATATGAAAATCCTGAGTTTGAAATTTGCTTAGAAAATAATAAAACCATTAAACAATCTGAGCTTGATTCCTTTTCTTATCCAATTTATGTTTATAACTCTGATTTTGTTAAGGAAAACTTAAAGTTTATTTATGATGATTCACAATATATTGAATCATTTTCAGTTACTTTAGGCGACGAAAACCAAAAAGTTTTGAATCGTATTCAAGAATTAAACGATAAGCTTGGCACAGATAAACAAGATGCTGAAACTGGTATATATTTATCCATTAAAAAAAAACAAAAAGATTTGAATAAGGCAACGGATGTTTGTTCCGATAAGCAAAAAGAACTCGATAAATTACTTTCAGATAGAGCTACAAAAAGTGAAGATTCTATAAGAAAACAACCTGAAAAATATGGTGATCAAAATTATACTATTACAAAACTAAAAGGAAAAGATATACCTAAGGTTTTAAAATCAACTTATAAATCATTAGATAAAAACCAAAAATATTCATATGAAAAACTTATTTTACAAGTAGAAAAAGAAACTCCTAATAAGATCCCTTCGTTTGTAATCAATTACCAAACGATAATTAAATCAGTTAAAGAGATACTTAACACTCAAATTGGAAAATCGAGAAAAATAGAGGAATTGGTTAATAATGGTCATCTCAATAAATGGGTTGAAGAGGGTATGCATTACCATGAAAAAAGAAATATGTGCGCTTTTTGCTCAAATAGTATTTCTACCAAGCGTTTAGAGGCTCTACGTAATCACTTTGATGAAGAGTCAACAAAATTGAAAAAACGTATTATAAAAGGTATTGAATATTTAGAAAAAGAAAAAGCTTCTATGACTGTTAATATTGATGTAAATGCTTTTTATGAAAATTTTCATCCTGAGTTAAATGAATTAAAAACAGAACTTTCAAGACTTTTACAAAACCAAATCCAATCATCAGATATTCTTATATCTTACTTAACGAAAAAGCAAGAACAGTTATTTAGTGTGTTGGAATTTTCACCCCCAGCGGATTATTCTGAGGCAATAACAAAAAAACTAGAACAGATTGAAAACATTAGACAAAAGCATATTGAATTAACAGCCAATTTAAATCATCAAAAAAAAGTAGCGAAAGATCATCTACGCTTAAATAATGTTTATAATTTTTTAAAAGATATCAATTATATCGATAAATTAGCTGAAATAGAAAAGCTTAAGACTGCTATTCCACCATTAGAAAATGAATTGCAATCATACATAAAAGAAAAGGATCGTATTCTCAACGAAATTAAGTTAGAAGAAAATAAACTGAAATCTGAACAAGAGGCTTGTAATCGTATTAATAAAATACTACAACATGATTTTGGTCATAACGCTTTGAGTCTAGAAGCAAAAGAACTAGATGATCCTCAAAATAAAATTATCAAATTTGAAATTAAACGAAATGGTATTAAAGCACATAATTTAAGTGAAGGAGAGTGTAGTCTTATTGCCTTTTGTTATTTTTTAACAAAAATCCAAGATGATCTTGAGCAAGATAAAAACCCAATTATTTGGATAGATGATCCAATCTGTAGTTTAGATAGTAACCATATCTTCTTTATTTTTTCTTTAATTCAGAAAAGAATTTGTAAAAATAAAAAATATAAGCAATTATTTATTTCAACTCATAGCTTAGAATTTTTAAAGTATTTAACAAATCTTGATAAAGAAAATAGAAATAAAAAATGTAGTTACTATTTAATTGAACGAAATGATCGTATTTCGACAATAAGACGTATGCCTTTGTACTTGAGAGAATTTGTAACAGAATTTAATTTTTTATTTGGAAAAATCTATAAATGTGCAACCGTGAAAAATATTGATGATAGTAATTATGATTTATTTTATAACTTCGGTAATTATGCTCGTAAATTTTTAGAAATTTATACTTTTTACAAATTTCCATCTCCATCTTATGGAACAACCCAAGTACTGAAAAGTTTTTGGGGTGATGATCTTTATGTATTTATGACCGATAGAGTGCATAACGAATATTCTCATCTGTGTGGCGTTTTAGAAAGAGGTGGGATTATTATAGATCAACCTGAAATGCAAAAATCAGCCATCGCAATAATAAAAAAAGTTCAAGAAGATATAAACCAATATAATGCATTGTTAGAAAGTATTGATATTGAGATACCAGACGATTCTTTGTATCCAAAAGAAGTAGAAGTATAAAAGTGATTATAATTTAAGCGCCTATTTTATAGGCACTTAAAATTAGTACTTCTATAAATTTAAGACTATTCAGCTTCCTCTGCTTTATTCCATAATTACTAAAAAACTAACTTAAAAAATTACGCTATAGAAAAAATACTGGGGTAATCAGTTTTATGAGAATAAGCTAATATCGTTTTATAACTCAATAACACATGTATATATCATCTTTACCTTCAATATAGCATTGCTATGCTCAATTATTTATTCACTGTATAGTATAGAAATACCTCTTGTAAACCACCCTCTTCAAATCGGTACAAAATGCCCCATAAATAATCACCACCACTCCTCACAATAACTTTTACACCTCCCCCAACTTATTCTTCTTTTATCCCAAATTACACAGGAGTATAATTTATACACTTCTTATTATAATTATGGAAAACTCAGTATGTTTGGAAATAAAACAAATCGTCAAGTCATTATTTGGACAACAATCATTGGTGGTTTTATTAGTGCTTTAGTTAAGTGGGGATCCGAGGTTAATATGCCTCCTCGTGTCCCGGGTGAAATTTCGCCTCCAGCTGCACATATTGATGCATGGCTTGGCTGGCTTGGAATTGATTCTCATTCACTTGATTATATTTATCAAACAGCAACTGTTTCTGGTGCGGTAACGCTTTATCACTGGTTATTCAGTTTTGCTTTTGCCTTTGTTTATGTGGCTGGTGCATATTATTGCAACAAAATCCGACTATGGTATGGCGCAGTTTATGGCACGATTATTACTATCTCTATGCATGGTTTTTTAATTCCATTACTTGGCTTTCGTCATCCTGCTTATGATGCCGAAGGTACTGTTGGTTGGTTATGGAATTTAAATGGCTATGAGCTTTGGAGCGAAATTTTGGGTCATATCTATTGGGGCGTTTCAATTGAAATTTGTATGATTGCCGTTCTTGCTCATTTTTCAAGACCTATTCGTGGCGAGTGGCGTCAATAATTTAAGTTAAATCACTTAATACTAAATCCTACTATTTAACTATAGTGGGATTTTTTATTTTATCAATTATAGTTAAAAACTATATTAACCAATAAAAAACTAGAATTATTCAATATCTGTTTTTTTTGTTATCTTCTTTATCACTAAAGAAAGTCGATAAAAAGGAAATAAAAATGAATACTGCTGTTATTGGATATCCTCGAGTTGGTAAGCTTCGTGAACTTAAATTTGCAACAGAAGCCTATTTTAAAGGTAATAAAACACAAGCTGAATTATTAAACGAAGCTAAAGCGCTACGAGCTGAGCATTTAAAACAACAAGCGGCTCAAAAAATTGCCTTTATTTCATCTAATGATTTTTCATTCTATGATGCGGTGTTAGATACAGCGTGTTTACTTAATGTTATTCCAAAACGTTACCAAGATTTAGGTTTACCTGAACTTGACCGTTATTTTGCGATGGCACGTGGTTATCAGGGTGAAAAAGGCGATGTGCGAGCACTCGCTATGAAAAAATGGTTTAACACCAATTACCACTATTTAGTACCTGAAATTGAAGATTCAGTACAAATTAAGTTAACAGGCACTAAACCTTTTGACGAATATCAAGAAGCTAAAGCGTTAGGTGTACAAACCAAGCCGGTTGTGATTGGTGCATTAACCTTTTTTAAATTAGCGCAGTATTTAGGTAAAAAACAGCTTGTTGATTTTAAAGCTGATATTATTAAAGCTTATCAAGACATCATCCAAAAATTCACAACGCTTGGCGCTGAGTGGATCCAAATTGATGAACCCATTTTAGTCACTGACCTAAATAAAGACGATATCGCTTTATTTACCGAACTTTATCAAGCGATTTTATCGGTAAAAGGACAAACTAAGATTGTTTTACAAACTTATTTTGGTGATGTACGTGATTGTTATAAAGAACTTGTCGCTTTACCTTTTGATGGTATTGGTCTTGATTTTGTTGAAGGTAAACAATCATTAGCTTTACTTGAAAACAATGGTTTCCCTGCCGATAAAGTCTTATTTGCTGGTGTGGTAAATGGAAAAAATATCTGGAAAAACAATTACCAAAAAACCTTAGCATTACTTGGTAAAATCAAACAAAAAGCCGCAAATATTGTAATCAATACTTCTTGTTCATTACTGCATGTTCCTTATACATTGCAAAATGAGACCAAATTAACTATTCAACAACGTGCTTATTTTGCTTTTGCACAAGAAAAGCTACAAGAACTTGCTGAACTTGGTCAATTAGTTAAGGATGCAAATCCTGAAAATAATGCCGCTTATAAAGCTAACCAAACATTATTTACTCGTGAGCGTGAAGGCGCAAATCAAGCTGTACGCCAAAAAGTGGCCGCATTAAAAGATTCGGACTTTACTCGTTTACCTGAATTTTCAGTGCGTGAAGCAGCGCAGAAAAAGGCCTTTAATTTGCCACTATTACCAACAACCACTATTGGATCATTCCCACAAACACCTGATGTACGTTTAAATCGTGCTAAATTCAAAAAAGGTGAAATTTGCCTGAACGAATATACTGAGTTTAATCAACAAAAAATTGCGCAGTGTATTAAATTACAAGAAGAAATTGGCATTGATGTGTTAGTACATGGTGAATTTGAACGTAATGACATGGTCGAATATTTTGGCGAAAGCTTAAATGGCTTTGTGTTTACTGAAAAAGCATGGGTGCAATCTTATGGTACTCGTTGCGTTAAGCCACCAATTGTTTGGGGTGATATTTCACGCTCAAAACCGATTACTGTTGCATATTCAAAATATGCACAAAGCCTGACAGACAAACCAGTTAAAGGTATGTTAACAGGACCTGTGACTATTCTAAATTGGTCGTTCCCACGAGAAGATATTTCTCAAAAAGAATCGGTATTCCAAATAGCATTAGCAATTGGTGATGAAGTATTAGATCTTGAAGCAGCGGGTATTAAGATCATTCAAATTGACGAAGCGGCATTAAAAGAAAAATTACCACTACGTAAAGCCGATTGGAACAGTGAATACCTTGATTGGGCGATCCCTGCGTTTAGATTGGTACATAGCAAAGTGCAAGCAGATACGCAAATTCATACTCATATGTGTTATAGCGAATTTGCTGACATTATTAAAGATATTGATGCAATGGACGCTGATGTTATTTCGTTCGAGGCTTCTCGCTCTAATTTGCAGTTGATTGACGTACTTAATGCAAACAACTTCAAAACTGAAGTAGGACCAGGGGTTTATGACATCCATTCACCACGTGTACCACCAGTAGCCGAAATCAAAGCAACGATTGAAAAGTTACTAGCGAAGATTGATAACCAAAAATTGTGGATCAACCCAGATTGCGGTTTAAAAACTCGTGGCGAAAAAGAAGTGGTTGAAAGCTTACAACATTTAGTACAAGCCACTTTAGAAGTAAGAAAAACACTGAACTAAGTACTATTTTTACAAAGTCGTTGAGTTTTTTATTAACAAATCAGGCTTTGTTCATAGCCTTACGTTTCCGCCGCCTATTTGGGCGGCGGAAGTGTCAATAAAGGAAATGAGTGACATAACCAATGGATGAAACAAATGAAAACAAATCTACTATTTAATAAAAAAACCGTATTCTCCTTTGAGGTTTTTCCCCCTAAAAAAACCTCACCTCTAGAAACAATTTATAGTACATTGCGTGAACTTGGTTATTTTAAACCTGATTTTATCAGTGTCACTTATGGTGCAGGTGGTAGCTTAAATGGTCAAACCACCATTGATATTGCCCACTCAGTCAAACACACTTATGGCATTGAAAGCGTCGCTCACTTGCCGGGGATCAATTTTGATAAAGCTGAAATGCAAAAAATCCTACACGATCTTAAATGTGCAGGAATTGATAATGTGCTCGCTTTGCGTGGTGACATCAGCCCAAATGTACAACCCAAAGATGATTTTCGATACGCTAGCGAACTGGTGACATTCATTAAGGAAAACGGTGATTTTAACGTGATTGGTGCATGCTATCCCGAAGGACACCTTGAAGCAGCAACACTAAAACAAGATCTGATCCACCTAAAAGAAAAAGTCAATGCAGGTACCGATCAACTTATTTCACAGCTATTTTTTGATAATGACTATTTTTATACATTTTTAGATAAAGCTCGCGATATTGGCATTAATGTTCCAATAGAAGCAGGCATCATGCCAGTGACCAATAAAAACCAAATTGAGCGCATGGTATCGATGTGTGGGGTAAATTTACCGAAAAAATTCAAACAAATGATGGAAAAATACGAACACCACCCAGAAGCATTTCGTGATGCCGGTATTGCTTACGCAATCGATCAGATTGTTGATTTGGTTTCGCAAGATGTCGATGGCATTCACTTATACACCATGAACAATAGCTACATAGCAAGACGCATTAGCGAAGCAGTATCTACATTGCTAGCGGTGCCAAAATCGAAATAGTGATGGTATAAAAATAGTAATGGTATAAAGATAAAGTGTAATGTTTGGAGTACTGTGGCGTTGTTACGGACTAGCTAAAATTGGTTGCGGGGGCTGGATTTGAACCAACGACCTTCGGGTTATGAGCCCGACGAGCTACCAAGCTGCTCCACCCCGCGTCAAAGAAGTGGCTATATTATAGCAATAAAATAATAAAGCAATACCTATTTAGCTTAAACGCCACATTTTTAAACATTCTTGAGGGGATCTAGATTATTTTCTTACATAAACACAAATTCACTTGAAAGTTTTTAACAAAAATTTTAGTCTCCTCCAAAACCAAAGACAGCAAAATCCAACTACACTGAAAATAGCAATAATTTTATAACCATAGGATTTTAATAAAAAAATCAAGATAAAAACTTAAATAAAATCAATACTCTACCTGAGCAATTTTGATAAGTAACACACTGATTTTTTTACATCAGTATTTCAGTACACTCAGATAAATAAACAAAAGCCATTAACATTAATATAATGATTAACAAATATCGAGGAGTGATCAACATAATGCTACTATTTGATTATCTAAAATCTACAGATATTGAATTAATCAATACTAAATTAAAAAAAGTTGCTATGACAAACTTAAAACATATTCTTAATGATCACTACACAGAATTAGAACTTAATACTAAACAAGAGACCCAAACACTTACTTTTCATGAAAGCTTAAGTGTGATTTTAACGGGAGATTATAATGAACCCGTTTTTCAAATGTGTTTAAAAATTTATAAAGATGAAATGTATCTTGGTTATTATCACTATTTAACAACATTAGACCTTACCTTTGTTGATGAATTCTTTGTTATCAGATAACCAATAAAAGCACGTTGTTTTGCATTTTATAGATGATCAACTACCGCTCTTTTTTAGTTTATATTAAATACAGGTATTATCGATTTTTACAATTCCTCATGCTCCGTATAATCTTCTAACACCGCATCAGTCATACGGTCTAAATGTTTGACTTTGCTAAGGTCTTTTAAATTACTGTAAGGAATATAGCTACAACGCTCCGATAATGGCCCACTTTCTAGTAACGAAAATACAGGGCGACGGATCTCTTGAAATACTTTTTCCTGACGACTGTCTGGGGCGACAATATGGAGATTAATATTCATATTGGGTTGTAAGGCGAGTAAATCCGCCATGCGTAAAATACCAGAGTAAACCGAAGTGGTATGTTCGACTTCAAACGCGCGTGTGATAGCGCGCCCTTTTAACCAAATCACATCAATTTGTTCAATGGTGCTTAAGGTGGTTTCGTCATAATTAAGTGGTAATTTTTCTAATAATGCTTCGGTGCCTTTTTTCCACTCTTTTAATACCCGGCTGCGATCCGCTTTCGGTAGCCAAATCTTCATCCCCATACAGGCACCAATTTGGGCAAGTAACGCCTGCATTTTGATCGATTCGCGTACTTCTGGGGTTGTTTGGTTTGGGGCTTCATCATCGACCAGTTCATTATCACTCGGAACCGAAACCTCAACCACTTTATCGGTTCGATTGACAGTATGGGTTTTTAATTTCTTTTGATCTTGCTCATTAAGGGGATAATCAGCGGCGATGTCATGTTGCTGTAATAGACAGTGCATTAATAACTTGCCATCTTTTTCATTAATTTTATTTAAACTATTACGCAGCAATCCAGTCCAACCCTTACTGTTTTTCTCAATGCCTTGGGTAAAAGAAAGATGTTGCCATATTTGGTCAGTATAAATAGGAATGGCTTGGGTTAATGGTAACCACACCTTAACCCGAACATGAAAACGGATAGTAAAAGGATCATCCGATGCTAAAAAAAGGGGCGTGCTATCTTCATAAGGACCATCAACCACTTCAAGCAGCCCGCACCAGCGAGATAGTCGGGTGAGATAACAAATAAAAATATCCCCAGCTTTTACTTTTTCTGCCAATAATTTTTGTCGAACCCGAAAACCAGATACTGTTTTATCTGAATTCATAAAAGCTTGATACGTTTCGGGTGAAAAGATGTTGGTATAGTAAGCCATAAATAATTATCCGTTTTTAATTAACCTTACTTTAATGGTTTGGATCTATTTAAAAGTAATCAGTTAAATTGTTGTTTAATCTCGGTCATCCAACGTGGAAGTTCGTCATGTAAGGCTAAATTTAGCATAAATAAGTTATCAATATCTTTATTCGCTTTGCTTAAGTCAATTGTTTGAATAATTTCAGCAAAATAAGGCACAATGTCCGATTTTGATAGTTCAAACTCAGTTATTGCTTGTAATAATAGCTTGCTATCAATACCCCATTCGTTAGCAAATTCGTTTGCAGCATGTTTGATTTTATCGTTTTTCCAATTGGTAAATGCTTGATCAAAATGGACTTGGCTAGATAGGCGACCGGTTAATAATTCGGTATCGACAAATTCCTTTAATATTTTTGCTTGCTGATCTTCGCCCATTTGGCTTAATTCTTGAATTTGTTCGTAGATAATGCGCCTAGTTTCGTCGTTAATGGTTTGTACACCATCAACATGCGACACTTTAGATCCAATTAAGCTAAGGATATGCGCAGCATCAATCACCTGTGTGCCTGCTAATTTGGTTTTACCAATTAAAGTGGGCACAATGGTTGGCGTTTTAGTGGTACTTTCTTTAGCGGTTAAGTTTTTAAATGCGCCAACATATTGCAACCAACGGTGCTCGGTCATACCAAAAGTGGCATTATCCCATTGATATTCATAATATTGTTGGACAATATTAAGCTGATCAGCCGCTATTTTAAATGCTTTGCTAAATTCAGTTAGTTTTTTATCATCATGTTGAATTAATTGCCATTGGGTTGGATCGGCTAAGGTTAAAACTAATTGCTCCAAATCGTTAGCTAAAATTCGCACAGCAGTGGCATAGGTTTCAACAATCGCTTTGCTACTACCACCACCACTACCATATAGCTCAAGGGCTTGGTTAACCATTTGTTCGGTCAGGCGTGGGGTTTGGAAATTTACAATTGTGCCAAACTCTTTGCTAGAACCAAACACGCGATTGGTGCGTGAATAAGCCTGAATTAAATTTTGTAGCTTTAAGGTGCGGTCAACATAAAGAGTATTGAGTCGTTTAGAATCATAGCCTGTCAATAGCTGATCAGCAACAATCACTAAATCGATATTCTTACTATTACGACCACTACCGCCACGGGTAGCACGCTCGACCACATCCTCAAAATAGGCTTGTTCACCATGTTTTTTATCACCTGCTATAAACTTAATGCCAGTAAATGCAGCGTAATCATTAAACATGGTATTGATAATTTCGGGATCGACATTATCCGGATCATTTTCGTTACCAAAGCTAAAGGTCATGGCAATATTGATTTTTTGCTGTTGGCTTGAAAGTTGTTTTTTAAATTCCTGATAATAGGCAATCACCCGTTCCTTATAAGCGACGGTTAAAATAGCATTAAATTGTTGCTGTTGCGATTGCGCTTGCCAGTTGCTTAAAATCTCTGTAACCACTTGTGGTATATGAGTTTGATCATGATAAACTAATAGCGATTTATCAATGGCTTGCTTTTCAACTTCGCTTTCGCTCCAGCTATGTACTAATCGGACGATTTCGCGATCGGATTGTTCTGGCTTTTCGATTTTTATACGCTCAATAAGCTTATCGCGTAAATCGTCATAACTGCTAAATTCGCCAGTATTGATGTAATCAACATGAAATCCAAGCACGTTACCATCGGCAATGGCTTCATCAATGGTATATTGATGTAATTTAGGACCGAATAACTTTTCGGTGGTGTTAATCACTTCGCTGTTTTCGTTTATTTTGCCTTTCACTTTGTTTTCATCAAATAGTGGGGTGCCAGTAAACCCAAAAAATAACCCATTTATTTTAAAATGGTTTTTTATATCGCCCATCATATTTTTCATGGTGGAACGGTGTGCTTCGTCAACAATAAAGACGATTTTTTTATCAGCTAAACAACTATCTTTGCTCTCTTCAAGGGCTTTAACCAAATTATGCAGTTTAAAGATAGTGGTTACCACAATGCCATTGTGTGGCGAGCTAAGGTGTTTTCTAAGCTGCGCGGTGCTGTGCGTATCATCAACGGTGACTGGTTCAAAAGCAGCATAAGCTTTAAAGTTATCACTGGTACGGCTATCAAGTTCACGCCGATCGACCAAAAAGACCACTTTATCAAAACCTGCACGGGTCGATAAAAATAGAGCTGTTTTAAAGCTGGTAATGGTTTTACCTGAACCCGTCGTATGCCAAACAAAGCCGCCATGTGGTTTTTTATCGGGATTATCCCAACCAAATGCCGCCCCTTCTACCGCTTGCAAAGCAAAGACCTGATAAGGGCGCATTAGCATATGTCGGCGGTTTTCTTCTTCTTTGGCTTCATCAATGACTAGGTAGTCGCCCACCATTTGATGCGCCATTGGGATCATTAAAAATTGTTCTATTACTTGCTGCCAATGATTGATCGGTTGATTTGATTTATTCGCCCAATGAAACACAAAGCTAGGATTAAAGTCATTAATTGTTTTGGGCGTGGCAAAGTAACGGGTTTCGATTTCGCTACTTATTACCATCATTTGCGAAAAAGCCATAAAATTGTTGCTATATTCGCCATCTCGATAATAACGCTTAAACTGTTCGAATGCTTCGTCAAGGTTTTTATCGGTACGTTTTTGTTCGATATTAATTAACGGTAAACCATTAATTAACAGCACCAAATCAAAACGGTTACCGTTAGGTGTTTGCACTTCGCGGGCAATGCGATAACAGGAATCACCGCCACGCACCTCGGGTTTTTTAAAGATAGTTAAGGTGATTTGTTTGCGCGTGACAAGCGGGTTATCATCGCGATAGATGCCATCGATTTTGCCTTTTGACTCTTCCATGGCGAGCAGTTTTGCCGCTTGGTAGCTGTTTTGTAGTTGGTTAACTTTTGCCATTACTTGGTTAAATTCGTTATCGGTTAACTCAACACCTTCAAGTTGATCGGCATTAAGCCGATTAAGTTCACTCCGCCAGTGGGTGACTAAATCATTAACCGTTACTTTACGTCGATTACCATCTAAAAAGTCAGGCGCCTGCCATTTATATATTTCTAATTCTTTAACAAAGTTTTCTTGAAAGGTTTTTTCTGCGGCATCTTTTACAACCTGACTCATTCCTTAACTCCTTTTTATACAAACATTTCGTTTAAATAAGCTTGTTTGATGTTTTTTAATTTATCTAATTTTTTTTGTTCTAGGGCGATTTTATCATCAAGTAATTTAAAGAAATTACCGATTTTGGTTTGTTCTTGTTCTGTTGGAAGCGTAATATAAAAATTTGATAGAGCTTCTTTGGTTATAGTTTTAATAGTTCCACCTGGCGCTTTTTTTTTCTCTATTTCAAATAATTGTTGAATAGTATATGCCCAAAAAGTTAAATCAATTTTTTTAATAAAATTTTCAAAAACTAGTAATGTTCTATCAATATAAGAATCATATTGAGTTATAGCAACACGACCGATACTACCTTGAAGAGTAACTATTATTTTACCTGCTGGAACAAAAACACTAAAAGGTTGTGCTAATTTACTAATCCTTTGTTTTGTTTTATGCGCTAATTTGAGTTGATTTGTAACATCAACTACTTGTACAAAGGGCTGAGAATTATTCCCATTATACCATTTTTCATAACCATAAGGTTGAGGAAATGCGCCTCTCCGGTAATGAGCCACTTCACCTAGTTGATATTTTTCCCAAGCCAGTCTAAACCCACTAAACCGCAATCTAGGCTTTAATTCCCCTTCATTCGGAAACATTTCCGTCAGATAGGCAGATTTTAGGGTTTTGGCTTTTTCTAGTTTTTTTTGTTGAGTATTAATAAGGTTATCAAGTTTTTTTAAAAATTCGCCTATTTGGATTTGTTCATTCACTTCAGGTGTATTGAATTTAAATTCAGTCATATCAGCCTGAAATAAGTGAGGTATACTACTTCCCGATACTTTTAATCTAATAAGATTTTTAAATTGGCTACTCAACATTATCTGATAAAAGAATATTGAACTAATATTCTTTTTTAATCTAACTAACATCATTGTAGAGTTAATAGTTGCTAAACTATTTAAGTTTGTTATTAACGCAGGATTACCTAAAGAACCATCTTTTGAAAAAATTATATCTCCATTTTTTAACATAATTTCAGGTGATTCGTCATAACGCCATTGTGGAATATGATCAACTTTATTCCAATTGATGATACCTTCAGTAATATGTTTACCTGCTATCATGCTTGGTCCTTGATCTACATATTCCTCCTGTTTTAAACTTTTCCATCCTAATCTTCCTTTAATAATAGCATGATCACCAAGTCTAAGTTTTTCCCACATTTGAGCACCCTCAAACCCCTTAAACCGCCGCTTAGGAATTAATTTTTTACTTTGACTCATTGCGTTACCACCAGATCTTGCATCATTGCTTGTAACTCGGTTTCGAGTTGTTCGATCTCTTTATCAATCGAAGTTAAGGTATCTTGATAACGTTCGTTTAACATTTGTAGGGTTTTTAATTCGGCTTTAATCGGTTTTTCAATTAATTCGCTCAGTAACGCAATGGTATTACCAAACCATTTTTTGTACATTAGTGTGTCAATTTCTTGATCCGTTAAGCTTAAAATCCGTTCTTGTACCGCTTCTTTTAATGCTCGTTCGTCCGTTTTAACTTGTTTGCTTAATGTCGATTTTTGGCTGATTAATTTATCGGTTTTTTTCAGTAATGGATAAGTTTCCGCCTCTTTTGCGGTATTTTTTAACTCTTCTTTGAGTTTTTTGTTATCAAATGTATCGAGCGGTTCGTCGTCATCGTTCTTTTTCAACGATTCATACAGCGCATCGTACTCAGGGCTGTCTTCGACTTTGGCCGCTTCAATAAGATCCGCAAGTTCGCTTTCTAGCGTTTGGATTTGCTGTTTATTGTTGTCGATATTGGTTAGCTCATCGGCATATAATTCACGGGCAATTAATTCGCTTGGAATTAGGCTGCTAATAAAGCCGTCTTGCTCAGACCGTTTTTTAGCACCGCTACCTTTGTTGACCATATTCGGTACTCGATTACGTGCTGCGGTATAAAAATTAGTTTTAGGTGCTGAAATAATTTCAATATCATGCAGTAATGCATTTTGCCAAATTTCGGCAATAATCTGATAGCCGTCATAGATATCAATGTGATTAAAGCTAGCTAGTAGGCTTTTTATGTCGTTTAACATCGCTTCCATTAGCGGGTGAATTTGCTCTGCATCATTAACTGCAATGATTTGTGACCAATAGCTGTCAATATAAGCTTGCGTTTGCTGCGCTAATTGCGCCGATTGCTGTCGTATCCGTTCATCATTTAAGATTTTAGTGCTTAATTCGCTAATCTCTTCTTTTAAGGTGAAATAGTGCGGACGCACAGGCACTAATGCCGACTGCAATAAGTCGGGCGTGGTGGCACGGATAACAGCAAGTTGCTCAATATTGTGCTGTGGTATGCCACCTAATAAATGACCTTCGACGTCGTGAGCAATATCATCATCAATGGCATCAATATAACGGGGGATATTGAGGTTGTATTCATTGGCGATAATCTCTTGACGAGTGGCTAAATGGCTATAGCCAGTTTGCTCTTGACGTAATACATAAGTATCCACAATTTTGGCGATGTCTTTTTCTTGCAAGACATTTTGCTTACCGACTTTTATAAAGGTATTTGATGCATCAATGATTAATACCGGATCAGTCAGTTGACGATTCTTTTTTAACACTAAAACCACAACGGGGATGCCTGTATTGGTAAACAGGTTGCTTGGCAAGCCGATGACGGTATCAATGTAATTCTTTTCTAATAATCGTTTGCGGATTTCACCTTCAGCTGCACCACGGAATAAGATTCCATGTGGTAACACGATTGCCATAGTGCCACTTTGCCCTAAATGGAATAGTCCATGTAATAAAAAGGCAAAGTCACCTTTTGAATCAGGCGGCAATACGCCTGCTATTTCAAAACGGGGATCGCTCACTTTTAATCCTGCGCGATTCCAGTTTTTGACTGAATAAGGTGGATTCATGACTACCGCATCAAATTGGACGCCCTCACTAGGACGCTCAGGATCTTCTGGCCAATCATGGGCTAAAGTATCGCCATTTCTAATAGTCATTTTATTGGGTTTGACTTCATGCAGTAATAAATTCATCCGCACCAAATTATAAGTAGCGGTATTTTTTTCTTGACCGTAATAGGTTAAGCTTTGTTGCGCTTGTTTCGTTAAATGTTTTTTAACAGTTAGTAACAATGAGCCTGACCCCACCGTTGGATCATAAATTGAACGAATATTTGGCGTTTTGGCGGCAATTTGTGCCATTACTTCACTCACTTGACGTGGTGTATAGAATTCCCCGGCTTTTTTACCGGCTTCCATAGCAAATTTACCAATCAGATATTCATAAGCATCGCCTAATACATCGCCTTTTTGTAAAGCGACCATATCAAGATCGGCAAATAATAAGATTAAGGCTTTAATATTTTTACTGCGCTCATGTAAATTACTACCAAGTGCAGTATCGGTTAAATCTAAGGTTGAATTAGAAAACAGATTCTTAAAGTCATCGGCATCTTTGCTATTGGCAATTGACCGTTCAAAGTGATTTAAGCTGTCGATTACTTTTTGTACTTCAAAATTACCTTTATTTATATCTTCAATCCAAGTTTGATAAAGGTGCTCCGGTAAAACATAATAACCCAGTGTTCTTTGCAGCATGCTTTCTAATTGAGGACCACGTTCAGCCATGCCATTATAATAGTTGGCGATAAGTTCGGACTGCGTGATCTCATCTCGGGTTGTCATCGTTTTAAATGCAGATAATGTTTTATCACTTAAAAATTTATAAAACATTAAACCTAACATATAATCTTTATAACGACTGGCATCCATCGAACCACGCAGCTCATTGGCTCCATCCCATAACCGACTTTTAATCTCTTCAGATGTAATCACAACGTATAACCTCGTTAACTCATTTACTTTGGCATGAAAGTATCATCGGTTTATTTTTGATTTATCCCATAGCCAACACAATTGCGTCGTATTTTAGCGGTAATTAGTTTCAAATCCTAGCTAAATAAGTAAAAACCCATACCATATAGAAATCACTCAAGTTTTTTACAATAATTTGGAAACGATTGTAATGAATATAAAATATAACGCCTTTTCATAAAGAAAAAATGACTATCACTGATTGGGTTAAACGTTTTATAGAGTGATACGAAATTAGAATTGAGATATGGAATAATCTATAGAAAAACGCCGAGTTGTTTGCACTTCATAGGTTAAAATAATCCTCTAAAAACTCATAAAGTGTTTTTCCAAAAATCACTTTATTCGGTTTAGCGATATTATAAAAATTAATAAAGCGTTCAAGTTTTTGTTTTCTACCTTTTGAATCGCTAAATATTTGCTGATTATGCCACATCGCAATTCAAAGTTCGTGTTACTCTTTCGACTTTCCATTTGTTTGTGGGTAGGCTGCTTTGGTGAATTTTTGATTAATAAGGTAGTTATGACTCATTTTTATTTTCTCACTTTTTAAGATTTTCACCACTGCTGTTTATTTTCCCATACTACTTTATTCAAAAATAAGCACATAAAAATTATAGAAGCATTGATTTATTTAATTTGTATAGATAGAATCATATTTTTAATATATCCAAAATAAATAATAACTTATAATGAAAAAATTAACTTTATTGAGCTGTTGTTTTTTCTTACTACTACCACTAAAAGCGCAAGCTGTCGTTGTAAATGATGTTACAGGTATGACACCAGTACAAGCATCTGCGGTTATGCAACCAGAATCGACTCAACAGGTCTCTGAACTAGTTAAAAATACCTCTGGTCCAATTAGTATAGCTGGTGGCAAATACAGCATGGGTGGACAAACAGCAATAAACAATGGAATTCAAATAGATACACAAAAACTCAACCATGTGATTGATTTCAATCCTGAGAAGAAAATTTTAACCATTGAAACAGGCGCAACTTGGCGTCAAGTACAGGAATTGATTGATCCCTACAATTTATCGGTAAAAATCATGCAAAGCTATGCCAATTTTAGTATTGGTGGTTCGCTTAGTGTAAATGTGCATGGGCGTTATATTGGAGAAGGCCCTATGATTTTATCTGTTGAGAAGTTCAAAATTGTCCTAGCTGATGGCGCTATTGTCGAAGCCAGTCCAAAAGAAAATCAAGATATATTTTATGGCGCTATCGGCGGTTATGGTGGATTAGGCGTAATTACAGAAGTCACTTTGCGACTTGTTGATAATGTTAAAGTAAAACGCATTAGCGATGTTATGCCAATTGCCAAGTATTACCCATATTTTATGCAACAGATTCGTTCTGACAAAAGTGCCATATTCCACAACTCAGTAATTTACCCACCTGATTTTGAAGAAGTTCGTGCTGTCACTTTTAAAGAAACACAAGAACCATTGACTATTTTGGACAGATTACGCCCAACCGACCAATATTCGTTTGAACAGGAACAAAAAATAAAAATTGTCGCCTCATCAAATTTAGGCAAGCATTTACGTAAATTGTATGATGATATAGATTATACAAAACAACCAGTAATGTGGCGTAATTATGAAGCCAGTTATGATGTGTCGAATTTACAGCCAATTAAAAGCAAAAATAAAAGTTTTGCTCTACAGGAGTATTTTATCCCCATAGAGCGGTTTGAGGATTTTTATCCTGAATTAATTGCTATCCTAAAAAAACATCAGGCTAATGTAATTAATATTTCGATTCGTCATGCAAATCCTGATAGCGGTTCATTACTAGCATGGGCTAAAACCGAAGTGTTTGCTTTTGTTATTTATTATCAACAAGATACTGATGAACAAAGCAAAAAGAAAGTAGGAATCTGGACACGAGAATTAATCGATGCAGTATTAGCAAAGGGTGGAAGTTATTATTTACCGTATCAATTACATGCAACTGGTGAACAATTTCAGCGCGCATACCCACAAGCAGATCGCTTTTTTAAACTTAAAGCACAATTAGACCCAGAAAATAAATTCAATAACATGCTATTAGATCGATACCACCCTAAAATAATTCAGTAAACAAAATAAGGCATATTTATCTTGTTTATTATTACTATTTAACAATATTGGACGTACTTTTTTTGATAAGTTTTATACTCAAACACCATGTTACCTGAAACTTTTTAACAAGAATGTACGCTTATTTGTAGAATGAATTAAGTTAATTTGTCTTCTAATCAATATAAAGGAGGCTTAGAGCCTCCTTAATTCAAAACAAAAATCTTATATTATTGGTTTTCTGATTTTGCCTTCCAACGTTTAAGTAAAAGTGCATTGGTTACAACGCTAACACTACTTAACGCCATAGCGGCACCAGCTATCATTGGATTTAAAAATCCCAATGCCGCTAGCGGAATACCAATTAAATTATAGAAAAATGCCCAAAATAAATTTTGTTTAATTTTATTATAGGTTCGGCGCGAAATATCGATCGCATCAGCAATCAAAAACAGATTACCACGCATTAGAGTAATACTTGCTGCATGCATAGCCACATCGGTGCCTGTGCCCATAGCAATACCAATATCGGCAGCCGCTAAGGCTGGAGCATCATTAATACCATCTCCTACCATTGCCACTGTTTTATTGCCAGTTATATCTTCACTTTTTTGTAGTTGATAAATATAGTTTGCTTTATCTTGCGGTAATACTTCAGCAATAACCTTATCTAAGCTTAACTGCTGCCCTACATAATTAGCTGCTTTCTGATTATCGCCAGTTAACATAACGGTTTTTACATTTAACTGATGTAATGCTTGAATAGCTTTTTCGGCTTCCCCCTTTATTACATCGGCAAAACCCAAGAGTGCTAATATCACCACATTACCTTCTGATTGCTGTTTCGCTAAAAATGAAATGGTATAACCTTTACTCGATAACTGATTAATTTTATCGTCCATACCAACAAAATAGGCATTTAATGATTTCATCCAACGCAAACTACCTAAATAATATTCGGTGTTATCAACGGTTGCCATCACTCCTGAACCAGCTACCGAAGTAATATTTTGAGCATAATGATACTCTTTAGCTTTACTTAAAATAGCTTTAGCAAGTGGATGCTCACTACCTGCTTGTAACGATGCTGCGAGCGATAAAATTTGATCGGGCGTCTCACTACCCATAACATCCATTTCAACTAATTCTGGTTTACCAATGGTTAATGTGCCTGTTTTATCAAATGCAACCATATTAATATTATGCAGTGTTTCTAATGCCTCGGCATCTTTAATTAAAATACCATGACGAGCAGCCACTCCTGTACCAACCATAATTGCTGTTGGTGTTGCCAAGCCTAATGCACAAGGGCAAGCAATCACTAACACAGCCACCGCATGGAGTAATGCTTGTTGCCAATCATGCGATATCACACCCCAAGCCAATAACGTAACAAGTGCAATCAATAAAATCACTGGCACAAAAATAGCGCTGATGCGATCAACAACTCGTTGGATTGGTGCTTTCTTAGCCTGAGCAGATTCAACCATTTCAATGATTTTAGATAAAGTAGAATCTGCTTGAATCGCTGTAGTTTTAACGATAAGTAACCCTTCGCCATTAATTGTACCGCCAGTAACAACATCATTAACGGCTTTATTTACAGGAAAGCTCTCACCTGTTAGCATTGATTCATCACTACTAGATGCACCTTCAATCACAACGCCATCAACTGGAATACGCTCTCCAGGCTTAATAATAACAATATCATCCACTTTAACTTGGTTAATGGGTAAACTTATTTCTTGATTATCACGCCTTACTAAAGCAACATCAGGGCGTAGCGCAGACAGGGCTTCAATTGCTTGTGTTGTTTGATGTTTAGCTCTTGATTCTAACCACTTACCAAGCAAAATTAAGGTAATAATAATAACTGAAGATTCAAAATAAAGGTGCTCATCATTACCCATGATAAGCTGATAAACTGATAACCCATATGCCGCACTAGTACCAATGGCCACTAATAAATCCATATTACCCGACAACGCTTTAGCCGCATTAAAACCGCTTCGATAAAATTTAGCACCAAGTCCAAATTGCACAATAGATGCAATAACCAGTTGTAACCAAGCTGGCATCATCACATGAAACCCAAAAGGCTCTAATAACATAGGTAACACAAAAGGAATGGCCAAAATAACAGAAATCACAATCGGCCAAATAGATGCTTGTTTGTTAACTTTCTTTGCACCTGATTGTTGATCTGAAATTTTAATAGCACGATAGCCCGCTTTATCAACCGCAGACATTAATGCTTCAAGTTTAACATGAGTATCTGCATTAATAGTTGCTTTCTCAGTTGCCAGATTAACACTGACATCAATTACACCATCAACTTTTTTAATTGCTTTTTCTACACGACTAACACAAGAGGCACAACTCATTCCTTCAATATTAAGATGATATTGTATTGTCTTCATAAAATGCAGCCTTAATTTTTATACGATTATTGATTAGTATATACTCAAAATTAATAACAATGCAGAAAAATACTAGACAGATCGCAAGAATTTAACTTGCGATCAAAATAAGAGGAAATAAAAAAGATAACGTTAGTTACGTAATTTTTCGGGCCACTCGTTTTGAGTAGAAACTAATAAATCCTTAACAATTCTAGGATTACCCGCAACAACATTGCCCGAAACCATATAATTATTGCCACCTGCAAAATCGGTAATAACGCCACCTGCTTCACGCAAAATCAACTCACCGCCAGCAATATCCCATGGTTTTAAGCCAATTTCAAAAAAGCCATCTAAACGACCTGCAGCAACATAGGCAAGATCTAAAGCGGCAGAACCAGTACGACGAAAATCGCCACATCTAACAAATAATTTTTGTAATACGCCAAAATAACTATCGCTATATTGTTTAGCTTTAAACGGAAAAGCCATTGCTAGCACGCTACCGTCTAAATCTTTCGCATTACTAACTCGAATACGATAACCATTAAGTTGGGCGCCTTTACCACGAGCAGCCGTAAACAGCTCATTACTCATTGGATTATAAACAACAGCAATTTCGGTTTTACCTTTAACCCGAGCTGCGATAGACACTGCAAAATGAGGGATATTTTTAATAAAATTGGTCGTACCATCAATTGGGTCAATTATCCACTGAGTATCGGCATCATTACCTTTAGCTAAGCCGCTTTCTTCGGCAATGATAGTATGGTCAGGATAAGCTTTTTTAATTGTTTCAATAATCAAAGCTTCAGCCGCACGATCGGTATTAGTGGCAAAATCATTAGCGCCTTTGGTTTCGATTTCGATTGAACTAGGGTTTTCATAAGCCTTGATGGCTACATTACCTGCTTTACGAGCAGCACGAATAGCAATATTCAGCATCGGATGCATAAATTTATTCCAATTGATGATGTTAAAGAACGAATTATATTAGTATGCCATTTGTCATACTAAAAACTGTTATATAGTATAAAGGTTTTGTGGCTTTATTGCCAGTGTGTGTGGAGTGTTTTTCGGTAAAAAAACAGTTAAGAAAACTTTAATAAAATCATCATCTTTTCTGACTGATTTTTAGTGAAAAATAATTTCTTTTTGTTTTGGTGAATAAAATAGATTGGTGCGGTGGTTTCAGCGTCGGTGGCGGTAGGGGCGGCGCAGTTTTGTGGCTTTGCCACAACTGCGCAACCCTAAGGGGTTTTCCTGGATCGGCTACACTAAATCTGGAATGGCAACACATTTTCAAACAAAAAAATTAAGGGGTAAGTGTTTTTTAAATTCAACGGGAGGCAAGTAGCCTAACGAAGAATGTAATCGTTTATGATTATACCAATAAGCATAAGCCGAAAAAGCGCGTTGTAACTCAGCTGTTGAGTTGAAACGTTGGCCTTTTACAAATTCCGTTTTAATTGTTTTAAATGTCGCTTCCGCTACCGCATTGTCATATGGACACCCTTTCTTGCTTAATGAATGCGTGATATTAAATGTCTTAAAACAATCCGCTAATAACCGATTATCAAACTCTTTACCGCGGTCTGAATGAAATAAATCCAATTTTGATAATGGCAGTTTAATTTGACTTAATGCCGACATAACAAGCTCTGCTGTTTTATGTTGACCAACATGATAACCGACAATTTGCCTATCGGATAAGTTCACTAAAACACATAAATAGTTCCAACGTTGCTTAACTTGAATATAGGTTAAATCCGCAACAACAATTTGTTTTTTATCACCTACATCAAATTGTCGTTGCAGGTGGTTTTCTGTGGCGGTTTCATTCACTTCCGTAGTATGAGATTGATAACGTTTAACGGTGTATTTTGATACCAGCAATAAGGCTTTCATCACCCGAGCAATGTAACGGCGTGACACCCAAATATTCTCTTTCTGTAAATCAAATCGAATTCGTCTTGTACCATAAGACTGATAGCTC